>CAJWMA010000405.1 GCA_913042995.1 uncultured bacterium
GCGCTCGCGCCAGCGTGCGGCGGCAGAGCCAGCCGACCGGGGAAATTCCCTGAGAAAGCGCCAGGCGAAGGGTTCCCGTCTCCCGGTCTCCAGCCATGAGATCGTAAAGAAAGGCCAGTAGGAAGAGTGGGAAGAGCCAGGTCAGCACAAAGGCGAGGTCGAAGCGCCCGGCGAGCAGATGAGACGGATTCTCGATTTCAGAGCGCTTGCCAACCGGTGTCGCCAGCCTCATCAGGATCACGTTTTCGCTGGTCGGCACCAGGTCGGATTGGCCCGTAGCGAGGACCGGCATAGGCGCCGGTGGCAGTTGGGCGAGGAACCCGACCATGGCGATACCTCCCCGTCCTCCCACAGGGATCGCGGAGCCCTCCTTGCTGAGGTGCCTGCGGATGTTGCTTTGGAGCTCCTCGGAGCCCTGCAAGGCCGTCTCGGCCGCTTCACGGTTGCGCTCCGCAAGCTGATCGCCATTGCGGTAGCCATAGCCCAGGGCGCCCACGAAGAGCGTGAGCAGGAGCCAGGCGGCGCGTTCTCGCGCCATCATCTTGAGTTCAAGGAAAAATATGTGAGTGGTCATATCAGGAAGAGCTTCCCTGTCAGCTTGGTTTCAGTCTCCTGGAGGCGAAGTAGAGCGCGGCGCAGCCGCCGGCTAGCCAGAGGCAAAGGATGGTGAGTCCCGGCATGGCGACAGAGACCGCCTGGGAGAGGGAGGGTGGCTGGTAGCGAAAGGGCGGCAGTCTCTCCCAAAGCTCGCGGCCGGAGGCACCGTGGGAGTTGTTGAGCATCTTGATGAACTCGCGGCGGTGGTCCTCGGCGGCGATTGAAAAGTGCCTGTGGTGGGTGAAGTCGGTCCCCGCGAGGGCGACCGACGCGGAGCGCAGCCCCAGCAGGGGAGCCGCCAGCCCGCCCCAGGTCACGACCTCGTCCTGGGCCTCCAGCAGGTCCCAGATTCCGCCGAAATGTTTTTCGTAGACCTCGTTGGTCTGGCGCTCACTTTCCTCCATGAGCAGTACCCTGAAATTAGGCGGCAGCTTGCCGGATGCGTCCCGATGCTTTTCTATGAATTCCTTCATGGCCGGGCTGTTTGGATTGTGGCTGTTGAGCGCCTGTTTTCTGGCCTCAAGCAGTTTCGCATCGAGCTCGGCCAGCTTTGGCATAGGATGTGACCACTGCGCGAGGTCGGAGGCCAGGCGCGGTGCCAGCACCGCATTGACCGCCCAGAAGACCAGCAGGATGGAGAGGGCCGACCGCGATGTGGGCGCCAGGGCGGAGACGGTGAGGCTGATCGCGAGGATCGCTCCGAGATAGAGCAGGTAGGCGCAGGCCATCAGCGCGAGACGAAGCCAGCTCTCGTCCGTGGCGGTATCCATTCCGGAAATTCCGGAGAAGGCGTAAATTCCCCCCGCGGCTACCGGCACCAGCAGCGCCGCCAGCGCACTCCCGAGCCCCAGGGCCTTGCCGAATACCAGGGAAGCCGGGCGCACTCCGAGGCTCAATGCCTGCCGCAAGGTGCCGCTCTCCCGCTCTCCCGCCAGGGTCCCGAAGGCGAAGAGAATGATGAGCAGGGGCAGCAGGAGCTGCAGGCACGCGGCCGCGGTCAGATCACCGAAACGGCGCATGGAGGTGGAGTCCTGCGCGGGCAGGAAGGCGGCCTGGTTCTGGCGGTGCGCCTCGAGATAGACGGTGCTGCCGACGAAGGGCTGCAGTCCACGGTCGAAAACCGACAGCGGCGCCACGGGTTTGAATACATAGACCCCGTAGTGCGCCGCGGCGTGCGCGTTCTTTCGGCCCTGGTTGAGCCAGTTGTCCCGCTCCATCTTCGTGGCCTCTTCGCGTTCTTTGCGCTGGTGTTCTACCTGCTGGCGGGCAAGCAGAAACGAGACACCCAGGAGGGCGAGGACGATGGCCGCCGCCCAGCGGAAACGGCCATCCCGCCAGGTGTCTTGGAATTCCTTGCGTGCGATGGAAAAGGTCATTTCTGAGACTCGGTTTTTCCCTCTGAAAGGGCCGGGGCCGGGCCGGCGGCGAGGTGTTTCAGGTAGAGTTGTTCGAGATCGACGTCCTTGAGCTCTTCAGCCGTGTAGTTGCCGGAGAGCTCGCCATCGCGAAGGATGCCGATCCGAGTGGCATCTTCGCGGGCTCGAAAGAGGTCATGGGTGGCCATGAGCACGGCAACCCCATCGTCTGCGAGTTTTCGGAGGAGCTGAGAGAACTCGTGGGATGCCGCGGGGTCGAGCCCGGACGTCGGCTCATCCAACAGGAGGGCCTTCGCCTCGGTGGCAAGCGCCAGGGCGATGCCTACCTTCTGCCGCATTCCCTTGGAATAGGTCGAGACGCGGCGGATGGCCGATTCTTCTGCGAGGCCTGCACCCACAAGCAACTCGAGGAGCTCCGCCCTGCTTCTTTTGCGCCCCCCGAGGGAGCTGAAGTAGTCGAGGTTCTCGATCCCGGTAAAGCGGGGGTAGAGCATGACCTGTTCGGGGATGTAGGCGATCTTTCGTCTCGCGGCGATCGGGTCGGAGGCGACATTCGATCCATCTACCCGCGCCTCCCCGGAGTCCGGGGTAAGAAAGCCCAGGAGAAGATTGATGGTGGTCGTTTTTCCGGCTCCGTTGGGGCCCAGCAGGGCGAAGATTTCCCCTGCTCCGATCTTAAGGGTCAGGTTGTTGACAGCGGCATGGTCATTAAACCGCTTGGTCAGATTTGCCGTTTCGAGCATGGGGATGAGGCTTTTCCGCTGAGGATGTGTGGAATTTCAAAACCGGAAGGATATACCGCCGGGCCTTCATACATCAAGGTTGGTAGGAGACTCTCTGGATTAGGAGGTGAAGGCGAAGAGAGCTTGTCGGACCATGCCGTGGTGTCCCATTTGGTCGAAAAGGTTCCGATTTCCGAGAGTCCGCGGCATTCGGCGGCACCCGCTAGTCG
>CAJWMA010000406.1 GCA_913042995.1 uncultured bacterium
GCAGTGGCCCAGGTAATGTTCAAGAAACCCGGCAAGAACCTTCTGGCAGGTTTCGTCTGAAAAGCCCGCTCCGACGGAGCGCTGCACGAGCTTCAGAGCCCCATCCCCCACAAATCGAACAACGGTTTCCATGGGATGGATGGGGAGTCCCTCAGCCTCCAGGGCATTGTTAACGCTCCGCGCAAGGTCTTCCCGCGTCTCTACAAGCGTTCCATCAAGGTCAAATACTATCAGGTCAAACTGCATGGCAAAAAAGCCCACCTCTCGATATCCGCAGTAAAAAATGAGGTTAGCCTGCGGTCGCTGGCACGTAAACCCCCGGCACTATTGCCGTAAAGAAAAGCATCCTATATACTCCGCTTCTGGTGGATACTGTAAGTCCGGCATTTCTTGTTTTCCTACAGATGCAGTGAACGGGGCGGATCAATGCGACTTTTTGTTATCGGGGCCATCTTTATCCTCTCGGCGGCAACGCTCGTGACCGTGGGAGTCCTTTCCGGCGGCATTCGCAGGTTCGAGATGAAGGATCTATTTGATCCTGAGTCCGGAATGAAACCCGGGGAAACCATCGTTGTCGATAACGGCCAGATTGTCGCGATAGAGTCTCTGTCCCCGAACCTGGTCTTCAAATACGCCACCGAGCAGCAGCCCGAGGAAAGCATTCGTGTCGAGAGCAGCCGAAATCCCCCTGAAAATTTCCGGGTCGGAATTGGGGCGAGCATAAAAGGCACCTTCGATTCGCAGACACGGTCCTTCAAGGCCTATCAGGTCAGCACGAATTGCCCAAGCCGCTACGACCCGAAAGAAGAATTAAAAAAGATCGATCAGCAACGGAAGATAGAAGGCCAATCGCCTCCCTACAAGCCTGCGCCCGCCGGCGCTTCTTTGCCTGGACATCGTGACAATAGGACAGTAGCCCTTCGTGACTCGGTTCGCTGACGGCGCCCCAAGGATCGAAAGGGTAGTGGATCCCACCTGATGGACGTATTGAATTTCGGTTACTCCTTGCTCTGGGTGACGGCCATCCTGCTGGCGGTCATCGCCAGTCTTTGCCTGGTGGGGATCCAGGCCCGTGATCGCCGCTACATCAAGAGCGCGAGGGTCGGATTCTATGTCAACTTCATCCTGATATTTGCCGCCGCCGGCACGCTTGTCTGGGGGTTTATCACCGGCTGTTACAACAATGAATACATATGGGGTTACTCCGACAGAGACCTCCCTTTCTTTTTCAAATTCGCAGGACTCTGGGCCGGGCTGGATGGATCTCTCTTGTTCTGGACCCTGATCCTTGCGGGGGTCAGCGCCCTGGCCGCGCTGCAGCATCGTTGGAGTTCTCTCCACCCAAGCGGCCGCCGCATGGAGCCCTATGTCTATCTTGTGCTCTGCGTCATCATCGGCTTCTTTGTCGCCCTGGCCATCAGGGAGAACCCTTTCAACGCCATGGAGCCACGGCAGGCGATCCACCTGGCCTCGACCTACAACATCCCAATCGACCATGAGGGCAACCTGCTCAACGGAAAAGGGCTCAACCCTCAGCTGGTCAATTACTGGTTCGTCATTCACCCTCCCTGCCTCTACCTTGGCATGGTGATCTTCGCCGTCCCGTTCTCTTTCGGAATGGCGGCCCTGATCTCCGGCGAATTGGGGTCCTACTGGGTCCGGGTGACCAGGAGGTGGACCATGGCGGCCTGGTTGTTCCTGACCTGCGGAATCATCCTGGGCGGCCTCTGGGCCTATCGCCAGCTGGGATGGGGCGGCTACTGGGCCTGGGATCCGGTGGAGAACGCTTCGTTCCTTCCCTGGTGTGCGGCCACGGCCTTCCTGCACTCGATCATGATCCAGGAAAGGAGGGACATGCTGAAGAGATGGAATGTGTTCCTCTTGATCTTCGCGTTTTTCCTCACAATCGAAGCGACCTACATGACCCGGAGCGGCGAGATCTCCTCCGTTCATTCGTTTGGAGAAAACGTGGTCATAGGGAATTGGTTCCGCTTTTTTAAGTGGGGGATTATTGGCTCAGGCCTCTTTCTCCTTTTCTATCGATTCAACGACCTGAAAGGAAACCACCAGTTGGACTCCCTGTTGTCGAGAGAAGCGGCCTTCTTCTTCAACAATCTCGTGCTGATCGTTCTCGCTGTCTCCGTCTGGGCACTGAGCTGGCTTCCGAACCTCAGCTCGGCTTACTTCGCCGAGACCTGGACCTTTGAACCGCAGGACTTCAATCTCTATATGTCGCCGCTCCTTGCCCTCCTGATTCTGCTGACGGCCATCGGGCCCGGGCTTGGCTGGGTCAAGAGTAGCCAGCGAAGTTTACGGAAAAACTTTTTGATCCCAGGCGTGTTCGCGATCTTTCTTACCGCGGGAGCCTATTTGATCATCGGGCTGTTGCGGCCGGACACCATGAGCGTCGAGAAGGTCTTCAGCTTCAAGCCTCTCAGCGATGCGCTTAACGGGAAAGAGGCCGAGGGGCTTTTTCATTCCAGCGGGATTTATCCCACAGGCTACTTTCTATTCTTCTCCTTTTTGATCATGACGACCATCGGCATGGAGCTCGTCAGGAACATTCGAGCGAAGAGTCGGCTGCGGAAGCAGGGTCTTCTCGGCGCGGCCCTGTCCTTGCTGCTGCGCGACAACAGGCGCTACGGAGGCTATGTGGTCCACATTGGGATGTCTGTCCTGGTCATCGGCATTGTCATCAGCTCGATGTTCAAGATCACAGAAGAGAAACTCTCGGTTCGTATTGGCGAGTATGCCCGGCTCGGGGACTACCTGATCCACCCGTTTGAGGCGAACCGTCCCTATACGGAAATCGCGGACGCCTACTCGAAGGTGCAGGCTAAGACTCATCGCGTCGAAGATTTTGAAGAGGGGCTGCCGTACCTCCTTGACCAGGTGGCCTTTCGAATTTATTACGCCCCGGAA
>CAJWMA010000407.1 GCA_913042995.1 uncultured bacterium
AGGTCAAAAAGGGCGTATGCCTGCGAATCGAGGAGGCCGTGGATGGGGTTGCCGGGATCAAGCGCCTGAACGCGCTCGCCGGCGAAGGCTCCGGCACCGCGACCATCGACGCCCTGCCGGGCACCGACATCAAGACCCTCCTCGAAGAGGTCAAGATGCGGGTCGACTCGATCACCACCTTCCCGGAAGAATGCGAGAGGCCTCTCGTGCAGGAGCTGATCCTGCGCCGACGGGTTCTCGAGGTGGCGGTCCATGGCGAGGTTGAGTATCCCTCGCTCAGGAAAGCGGCGGAGAAGGTTCGCGATGGCCTCTCATCCATCGATGGAGTCAGCCTCGTGCAGCTCACCAACGCCCGGCCCTACGAGATCTCCATAGAGCTCTCCGAAACAGCCCTCCGGCGGCACCAGCTGAGCTTCGACCAGGTCGCGGCCGCGGTGCGGCGCTCCTCGCTCGACCTGCCGGGCGGCTCGATAAAAACAGGCGACGGCGAGATCCTGCTGCGAACCAAGGGGCAGTCCTTCAGCGGCGCGGAATTCGCGGACATCACCATCCTGACAAAACCCGATGGAACCCGCGTCAGGGTTGGAGACGTCTGCGCCGTACGGGATGGCTTCGCCGACACCGACCAGGAGACCTTCTTCGATGGCAAGCCGGCGATCATGGTCAGCGTGTTCCGGGTCGGCGACCAGAACGCCACCGACATCGCCGAGAAGATCGCGGGCTACATCGAAACCGAGGCCGCAGGACTGAAGCTGCCGGATGGACTGAACCTGACGATCTGGCAGGATGATTCCAAGGTGCTTCGAGGCAGGCTGGATCTCCTGATCCGCAACGGCCGGGCAGGCCTGATCCTCGTCTTCCTGTCCCTTGCGCTCTTTCTCAAGCTGCGCCTCGCATTCTGGGTCGCCCTTGGGATTCCGGTCTGCTTCCTCGGCGCCATCGCCCTGATGCCGCTGTTCGGCATGTCGATCAACGTGGTCTCTCTCTTCGCCTTCATCGTGGTGCTGGGAATCGTCGTCGACGATGCGATCATCGTGGGAGAGAGCATCTACCGGATCGAGCACAGTGGACGCGCCCGGCTCGATGCCGCGATCGAGGGGTCGCGGCTGGTCGCTCGCCCGGTCATCTTCGCCGTCCTCACCACTGTCGCCGCCTTCTTCCCGCTGCTGACGGTGCCCGGGAGCCTCGGCCGGATCATGGCCGTAATTCCCACCATCGTCATCTCGGTGCTGCTCTTCTCTCTCATAGAATCCCTCCTCATCCTGCCCAACCACCTCTCCCACCGCCGGCCGAAAAAGAAACGGCGGCCCAATGTGGTGACCGCCGCCTGGGGCGCGGTCCAGGGAACGGTCGAACGCGGACTGGCCTTCGTCATCGACCGCTTCTATTCTCCCCTGCTCGACTTCTGCCTGCGCTGGCGCTACCTCTCCGTCGCCGCCAGCCTGGCGATCATCCTCGCGACCAGCGGACTGTTCGTTGGCGGGTGGATCGAGTTTCATTTCATGCCCAAGGTGGACGCCGACAATGCCGTCGCCTTTGTGTCCATGCCGCAGGGAACTCCCGCTGAGATCACCAGCCGCGCCATCCAGAAGCTGGAGGCTTCGGCCCGCAAGCTCAAAGCCGAGCTCCGCTCCGAAGGCCACAGCGAGGGCGAGGGAGTCTTTCGCCACATCTGCAGCTCTCTGGGCGGGCTGCCGTTCCGCGAGGCCCAGGGCAACCGCGGCGGCCGCTCGGGCGGCTTCTCCGGCTCACACCTCTGCGAGGTGAATATCGAACTGGCTCCCGCGGAAGAGCGCACCGTCAACTCCAACGAGATCGCCAGGCGCTGGCGGGAGCTGACCGGCCCCATCGCCGATGCCAACGAGGTCACCTACACCGCGTCTTTCTTCAGCACCGGAGATGCCGTCAATGTCGACCTGGCCTCCAGCGACCCGGAAGAGTTGAACGCCGCAGCCGCGCTCCTGAAGGACAGGCTGTCGCGGCTCGAGGCCGTCCACGACATAACGGACTCCTTCCGCCCAGGCAAGCGTGAGCTCCAGCTGCGCATCCGCGAAGACGCCGAGCACCTCGGCCTCTCACAAGCGGACCTCGGACGGCAGGTGCGCCAGGGATTTTATGGCCTCGAGGCCCAGAGGATCCTCCGGGGGCGCGACGAGATCCGGGTCATGATCCGCTATCCCGAAGCTGAACGGCGCTCTCTCGGGGACATCGAGAACATGCGCGTGCGCACACGCGACGGCTCGGAGGTTCCCTTCAAGAGCGTAGCCAACATTGAATACGGACGCGGCTTCGCCTCGATCAACCGCGCCGACAGGCGCAGGATTGTCACCGTCAAGGCGGACGTCGACAAGGGCGCCTCGAGCTCGAACGCCATCAGCTCGATGATCGAAGAAAAGATCATGCCCGAGATACTGGCTGACTTCCCGAGCGTACACTATTCAATGGAAGGAGAACGGCGGGAAAGAATGGAGTCCCTGGCCGGGCTGCAGAAAGGCTTCGTCCTCGCCCTCTTCATGATCTTCATCCTGCTCGCGATTCCTTTCAAATCCTACCTCCAGCCCCTGATCATCATGTCGGTCATCCCGCTCGGGTTGGTCGCCGCCGTCTGGGGCCACATCTTCATGGGAATGGACATGACGATCTTCTCCATGTTCGGGCTGGTCGCGCTGACCGGGGTCCTGGTCAACGACAGCCTGGTCATGGTCGACTTCATCAACACCTCCCGCAAGGCCGGAGCGGGACTCTTCGAGACCATCGTCGAGGCGGGAAAGGTGAGATTCCGACCGATCCTCCTGACCTCGCTGACCACCTTTGCCGGGCTGACACCCCTGCTGCTCGAGCGCAGCATCCAGGCCCGGTTCCTCATCCCGATGGCGGT
>CAJWMA010000408.1 GCA_913042995.1 uncultured bacterium
GCCGGGTTTCCCCTGTTAGTCTATGATGGAGGATCAACCTGAAGGAGCCTTCGGATGAATCGTTCGCAAACCAGTCAGTCCGGTATCCAGTTTATCCTGTGCCTTGTCCTGGTGATTTTCATTGGGCCAGCCGCCCTGGCGGAGCCTGACTGGATCTGGGCAGGTGTCCGCAAGGCCGAGGCGCGGGTCCTTTTGCGCCATTCCTTCCAGGTGGAAGGGGAGAACAGGAGCGCTCGGCTGCGAATGGTGGCTGACTTCGCTTTTGCCGAGCTTTCCATCAATGGAAAGCTCGCGGGCGCCGCGGAGGCCTATGGCCCGGTGGTCGAGCTTGATGTTTCCGGTTTTCTTCTTCCAGGCAGGAATGAGCTGGGGCTTGCCGGTCGTTCGCTCGCGGACTCTCCCGCGCTGGCGGTGAGCCTGGAGCTCGTTGACGAGAAAGGGCGAAGGAGGACCATCACGAGTTCGCCTCGCTGGCAAACGGACACTGACGAGCTGAAGGTGGAAAGCTACGGGAATCTCGGCCTCGAGAAGTGGTGGGGGCTTCGTCCTCCCGCTATCGATGAGTCGGATGACTACACCCAGTGGAAGCGGGCGAGCAACGCCAGGGCAGGCACAAGCTCGGCCGAGATCGAACTTCTTCCCGGCTACCGGGCTGAACTGCTACGCTCAGCGGGGAAGGACGAGGGGTCCTGGGTCAGCCTGGCCTTTGACCCGGAAGGAAGACTGACGGTTGCCCGCGAGGACAAGGGGCTCATTCGGTACGTTTTTTCAGCTAACCGAAAGACGATTTCCTCGAGCGAATTGATCGATGGCGAACTGCGCGAATGCCGGGGGCTGCTCTACGCCCATGGCAGCCTCTATGTCAACGCCAACAATACGAAAGGCCTCTACAGGCTGCGGGATACCGACGGCGACGGGACATTCGATGAAAAGAAGCTGCTGCATTCGAGCCCGGGCAGCGTAGGGCATGGGCGAAACGCCCTGGCGCTCGGGCCGGAGGGCGACATCTACGCCATTCATGGCGATGCGGTCGACCTGCCCGGGGCAATTGTCGATCGCACCTCGCCGCTTCGACAGCAGGGTCTTCCCTCTCGGCCCCGCGAGGGCCATGTACTCCGGATCAGCCCGGATGGTTCACGCAAGGAGCTCTTCTGCGGCGGCATGCGCAATCCCTTCGGTATCGCCTTCAACACCGACGGTGAGGCCTTCACCTACGACGCTGATGCCGAGTTCGACATGGGCTCGCCATGGTACCGGCCGACGCGGGTGATGCATCTGAGCAGCGGCGCCGATTTCGGCTGGCGGGCGGTGACGGGAAGCTGGCCCCCTTATTTCCCCGATCACCCGGACAATACCCAGGCAGCTCTCGATATCGGCAAGGGCTCGCCAACGGGTGTTCGATTCGGCACCGGAAGCCATTTCCCTCCAGAGTACAGCAAGGCCCTGTACATCCTGGACTGGGCCTACGGCCGCATTCTTGCGGTGCACCTGGTCCCCCGGGGCTCCAGCTACATTGGCGCGGCTGAGGTCTTTCTGCGCGGACAACCTCTGAACCTGACCGACCTCGTATTCGGCCCCGATGGCGCGATGTACTTCACCACCGGCGGCCGTAAGACCCAGAGCGCGCTGTACCGGGTGAGCTACAGCGGGCCGAAGATCCAGGCGAGAGCGAGAACCCGGCAGGAAAAGGAACGCGAAGCGCTGGCTGGTGAACACAGAAAGCGCAGGCGCGAAGTGGAGGCTCATCATGGCGCCGGAAAGGTATACGATGGACCTCTCAGCCTGCCTTCGGATGATGCGAGGATAGCCCAGGCGGTGAGGATCGCCCTCGAACACGCCGGAGAGCTTCCAGCCACAAAGACGCGTTTGCGAAACACGAACGCCGAGGGGGGCGCGGTCGAGCTGCTGGTGGCGGAGGCGAAGATCGCGGCGCCCGGGCAGCTGCCTGGGCTGGTCCAGCGCTGGCTTCTTGAGAACCGGGATTGGAAAATCCGGGCACTCTCACAGAAGCTGGGCTTTGTCGATCTCTTCCGCAGGGTGCTGGCGCGCGGCCAGCTTCCAGCCAGGTCGCGAGAGCTCATCAGCTCAGCTTTCCAGGAACATTTCCCCTCAGCCTCAGGAGAATTGAACAGGGCGCTTGCGGCGTTGCTGGTTGAGCTTGATCCCGCGGTTTCCGTACAGAAAACAGTCAGGCTGCTCGCCGACACCACCGTCCAGGAGGAGCGATTGCATTATCTCTATCATCTTCGCAGCGCGAAGCTCGGCTGGACGCCGGCTTCCCGGCGAGCGTTCTTCGACAGCTTGAGCTCTCCGAGATCCTTTATCGGGGGAAGGGGAATGCCCGGATTTCTGAAAAATATCCAGAGTGACGCGCGGGCGACCCTGTCGGCCGCTGAAAAGAAAGTCTTCGTGGATCTTTTCGAAAAGATTAATAAGCCGCCGCCCTTACCGGACCTCTCCAAACTTCAGCTGGTAAAAGAATGGAAACTTGAGGATCTCGAGACAGGGTTGAACTTTGAGGCATCAACCCGGGATCGCGCCAACGGCCGCAAGGTGTTCGCCAGGGCCCTGTGCGGCCGCTGCCATCGCCGCGGACCGGAGGGTGGAGTTGCCGGCCCCGATCTGACCCATGTTTCCCGGCGTTTTTCCAGGCGTGACCTCCTGGCGGAAATCCTCGATCCCTCACGCAGCATCGCCGAGAACTACCAGAGCTTCGTGCTGGAGCTGAAAGATGGCCAAGTTCTCTCCGGACAGGTGATCCCCAACCTGGACTACCGCGACCCCTATCTCCAGCTGGCCCTGGATCCGCTGCAGCCCGACAGGCTCACCCGGATTGTGAAGACCTCTATCCGCGCTACCCGGCGCTCGCCTGTATC
>CAJWMA010000409.1 GCA_913042995.1 uncultured bacterium
CTCTACGTCGGCTCCGGCGGTTTCGCCCACAAGAACACCGACATGGAGGTCGCCACCCAGCTCATGATCGCCACCCGCGCGGGAGTCGAGCGCTGCCTGCGCTACGCCTTCGAGCTGACCCGCAAACGCGACCAGGGCAAGAGGCTCACCCTCGTCGCCAAGACCAACGTGCTGACCTACGCCCATGACCTCTGGGACCGGGTCTTCAACGAGCTCAAGGAAGAATACAGCGACATCGAAACCGACTACAACCACGTGGACGCCTGCTGCATGTGGATGGTCAAGAACCCCGAGTACTATGATGTCATCGTCACCCCGAATATGTTCGGCGACATCATCACCGACCTCGGCGCCATGATCCAGGGCGGCATGGGTATCGCCGCCGGCGGCAACATCAACCCCGCCGGGGTCAGCATGTACGAGCCGATCGGCGGCTCGGCCCCGAAGTACACCGGGCAGAACGTGATCAATCCCCTCGCCGCGATCTGCGCCCTGGCGATGCTCCTGAAATACTCAGCCGGCCAGGAAGAGTCAGGTGACCAGGTCGAGAACGCTGTCATGAGTGTGGTGAAGAAGCTCGACAGCCTCTCCGCCGGCAGGATGGGATACTCGACCAGCGAGGTCGGAGACATGGTGGTCGACGCCCTAGGCGACTGAACCGGCTGGAAAGGCCGTGGAGTATTGCAGTGAATCCATTTCGCCAGGAAGCCCTGAACGTTCTGAGCCGCCATACCGGCCTGGATCCCGAGAGAATTGATGCCGTCCTCGAGCGGCCTCCGAAGTCAGAGCTTGGGGATTTCGCCTTCCCCTGCTTCCAGCTCGCAAAGGAGCTGAAGAAGGCGCCGCCGCAGATCGCCGAGGAGTTGGCGGAGAAGATCGCCGGGGAGCTCGAGCTCCTCACCGAGGCCCGCGCGCTCGGCCCCTACCTGAACCTCTTCGTCAACCGCCAGGAGTTCGCCAGGAGCGTGCTGCACGCGCCCAATGCGCTGGCCGACGGTTTCGGTAACTCCAGCGAGGGCGAGGGCAAGGTCATCGCCATCGATTTCTCCTCACCCAATATTGCCAAACCCTTTCACGTCGGGCACCTGCGCTCGACCATCATCGGCAGCACCCTCTACCGGATCTTCGCCAGCCTCGGCTACAAGTGCGTCGGCATCAATCACCTGGGCGACTGGGGCACGCAATTCGGAAAAATGGTTTGTGGGTTGAAGCACTGGGGCGAGGAAAAAGATCTCGAAGACCTCGACGCCCTCAACGCCCTCTACGTCAGGTACCACGAGGAAGAAGAGAAAAACCCGGAGCTGGCTGACGAAGCCCGCGACTGGTTTCGCCGCCAGGAGGAGGGAGATCCTGAAGCCCTCGAGCTCTGGAAAAAAATCCGCGAGACAAGCCTCGATTATTTCAAGGTGATCTATGAACGCCTCTCGGTCCGGTTCGACCACTACACGGGAGAATCTTTCTTCAACGACAAGATGGACGCGGTCGTCGACCGAGCGGAAGAGCTCGGGCTGACATCGGTTTCCGATGGCGCCGTGGTCATCGATCTCGAGCCGCATGGCATCGACACCCCCGCCCTTTTGCGCAAGGCGGATGGAGCCACCCTCTACATGACCCGCGACCTGGCGGCGGCCGGCTATCGCCGCGAGACCTACAAATTCGACCAGCTGCTCTACGTTGTGGGTACGGCCCAGTCGCTGCACTTCCGCCAGCTCTTCAAGGTGATAGAGCTCATGGGAGATTCCTGGGCGAAGAACTGCGCCCACGTCAACTTCGGCCTGGTGCAGGGTATGTCCAGCCGCAAGGGCAACGTCATCTACCTCGAGGAGCTCCTCGACGAGGCGCGCAACCGGGCCAGGGACTACATGAGCGCCAATGTCGACAAGCGACCCGAGCTCGAAGACGAGGAGGCGGTGGCTGAGGCGGTGGGCATCGCCGCCATCTTCTTCAGCGACCTCAGCAAGCAGCGAATCAAGGACTACAATTTCTCCTGGGAACGCGCCATCTCCTTCGAGGGAGACACCGGCCCCTACCTGATGAACGCCCATGCCCGAATTGCGGGAATCATCCGCAAATGCGGAATCGAGGTCGACCCGGAGGCCGATGTCAGCCTGCTCCAGGAGCCATCGGCTCACAACCTGGTCTCGCTCGTCTCGCGGTATACCGAGGCGCTCAGGGAAGCGGCCAGGACCTATGAACCGTCCATCCTGGCCGCCTACCTCCTCGACCTCTCGCGCGCGCTCCATTCGAGCTACAAGGAGCTGCGGGTCAAGGGTGAAGAGGAAAAGCTCGCGGGCGCAAGGCTGTTGCTGTTCGCGGTGGTGAAAAACATTCTCGCCGGCGGCATGAAGATTCTCGGAATCAGACCGCTGGAGAAGATGTAGAGGCGCTCTGCGTCGATGCTTTACTACATCGAAAGGCAAAGCTACAATGCGGGGCTGGCAGGAAGCCGGACCCTAAAACTGAAGAGGCAGGGATCAGCCGTATGAAAGTCACCGTCGCAAAAGCTCTAGGCACCTGTTTTGGCGTACAGGATGCCATCGATCTTGCAATGGATGAGGCCTACCGCGACAAGCTCACCATCATCGGCCAATTGGTGCACAATCCGCAGGTCGTAGAAGATCTGCGCATCCGGGGGGTGAACATCGTCGAAAAGCTCGACGAGAACATTTCCACCCCGAACGTCATGATCACCGCCCACGGCGCGCCTGAATCGATGCACGAGAACGCCCGCAGGATGGGCTACAACGTGATCGATGCCAGCTGCCCGCTGGTCCTGCGCGTCCACAAGGCCATCGCCGGGTTTGTTCGTGAGGGCTTTCACCCGGTGGTGATCGGCCAGGCCTCCCATGTCGAGGTCAAGGGAA
>CAJWMA010000410.1 GCA_913042995.1 uncultured bacterium
ATGTCCAAGCGGGACTATTACGAGGTCCTGGGTGTTTCCAGGGAGGCGTCGGATTCGGAGGTCAAGAAGGCCTATCGCGAGAAGGCGCTCAAATACCACCCGGATAAAAATCCTGGAGACGCCGAGGCGGAGGCCGCCTTCAAGGAGGTCTCGGAAGCCTTTGAAATTCTCAGCGACGAGGAGAAAAAAAGGCTCTACGACGAGCATGGACACGAGGGCCTGTCGGCGCAGGGCTTTGGCGGCGGCTTCACGGACATCAACGACATCTTTTCCCGCTTTGGAGACATCTTCGAGGGTTCTCTTTTTGAGGGTCTCTTCGGGGGAATGGGAGGAGGTCAGCGTAACGGACCCCGCCGCGGCCGAGATCTGCGGATCGATCTCGAGATCACTCTTGACGATGTTCTCGGGGGCGCGCAGCGGAAGGTCGAGATCAAGCGGCGGCGTGATTGCGGCGAATGCGGGGGCAGTGGAGCTGAGCCCGGAACGGAGCCGCAGACCTGCGTTCAATGCCAGGGGATGGGACGGGTCGAGTCCAGCTCGGGATTCTTCCGGGTACAGCGCCCCTGTCCGAGATGCCACGGCGCCGGCAGCGTGATTGCCACTCCCTGTGGAGCCTGCGAAGGCGAAGGCCGCGTCGCGGCCTCCGGTGAGATCGAGATCGACATACCTCCGGGGATTCACAGCGGAAACCAGCTTCGAATTCCCTCCCAGGGAGATTCCGGAGTCAAGGGAGGGCCGACCGGAGATCTTTATTGCCGGATGACCGTGCGCAAGCACGACCTCTTCGAGCGGCTGGACAACGATCTTCTGCTGGAAGTCCCGGTGACCTTCTGTGACGCCGCGCTTGGGGCGGAGCTGACGGTTCCGACCCTGGAGGGCGAGGAAAAGCTGGTGATCAAGCCAGGCACCCAGAGTGGAGAGGTGCTGCGGATCAAGCGGAGGGGACTGCCGGATCTCGAGGGCCGCGGTCGCGGCCACCAGCTCGTGCGGATCCTTGTTGAGACTCCCCGGAAGCTCTCAGGAGAGGCGAAGGAGCTCTACGAACAGATCCGCGAACTCAATTCCGAGAACGAACATCCGGCCCGGCAGAGCTTTCTGGATAGAATCAAGGACTACCTCAAGGGTGGACCCCGTGAAGCTGAGGAATCATAGAGAATGAACATGAACGAAAGCGATACTGATACCGGCCTGGAAGAAAACGGTGAGCCTGCCGAAGAGCTTCCGGAGGAGACCGGCAAGGAAGAGGCCGAGGCCGATAGCGATGCGGCCCAGGAGGGCGAGTCTCCCTGGGTTCCTCCGACAGAGGAAGAGCACCGGGCGCTTCTCGATATCAAGGAGAAGACGGACTCCATCTTCGAGGAGTTGCTGAGGGCCAAGGCCGAATTTGAGAATTTCAAGAAGGTCAAGGCTCGTGAGGCGGCTCGAGACCGCGCCGCGGCGGTTCGCGGCTTTATAGGAGGCCTGCTCCCCGCGATCGATAACTTTGAGAGAGCTGTCGATAGCGCCGATCCAGGGGAGGGCGGGGCCGGGGGCCTGCTCGAGGGAGTCGGGCTGATCCACCAGATGATCCTCAAGCTTCTCGATGATCATGATGTGTCTGTAGTTGAAGCCGAGGGCCGACAGTTCGATCCTGATTTTCACGAGGCTGTCTTCGAGGAGGAGGTCACCGAGGGTTCTACGGGAGATATTCTCGAGGTACTCGAGAAGGGCTATCTTCACGGTGAGGTTCTCATACGGCCCAGCCGTGTAAAGGTGGCTAAACTTGTGGAGCCGGACCAGGGCGGGACCGAGAGCTGAGAGCGTTGAAAACAGGCCGATCTTATGCCGACCTATGAATACAGATGCCAGGAGTGTGAGGAGACCTGTGAATTCCTGCAGAGCTTCTCTGACCCTCCAAAGAGGAAATGTCCTTCCTGCGGCCGGCATCGCCTCAAGAAGATGATCTCCGGCGGGGCCGGGCTCATCTTCAAAGGCTCGGGTTTCTATATCACCGATTACCGCAAGGCTGATTATGAAAAGGATGCCAAGGCCGACAAGGACAGCGGAAAATCTACGAGCGCCGATTCCGGGAAAGACTCATCCAAGAAGAGCAAGGATGCCAAACCAGCCTCGAAGGATAGCGCCGGAGAGAAGTGACCATGCCGGCAGATTCTCTATGTCCGGGCTGCGGCAAGGCGCTCGCTGAAGATGCCGAGACAGTTCCGTTCTGTTCGGTCCGTTGTCGGGACGTCGACCTGGGGAACTGGTTTTTCGAGAGGTACCGTGTCTCGAGGCTTTTCGATCCGGAGAATGACCAGGAAGAATTCCAGGCCGCTCTCGATTCATCGGCCGAGGAAGCGCAGGAGGGCGGGTAAGGCTGAGCTCTGCCCCCGGCTGGGAAGCAGGATAAAAAGAAAGAGGGCGCGTTGACGGCCGGCTTGCGGTCAACGCGCCCTCTTTTTATCTGTAGGAGAGTCGAACCTCAGCGTCCGAGTCCAACGGGAAGTCCGGTGTCTTCGTCGATCTTGGCTTCAAGATCGGGATCTTGCACTTCCCAGGATACTACGGCCGAGTCGGTGAACAGCACCTGGAGCATTCCTTCATGCCCCTCGTGCTCGTCGCCGTCGTTGTACTCCTTGTAGTACTTATCCGAGGACAGCACCCTCGCCTTTCCCGTGGGCTTGCGGCGTACGATGGTCCAGGAGTAATCAAGGGTGTCCTCGTCGAGCTGGAACTTATCATCCTCGTCCGTCACGGCGATACTCGCCTCGCCGGCGGGGCATTTGAACAGCTTCGGCTCGAGGCTTCTTCCCTGCAGAGATCTCAGGAGAATGTTCAGGGAGTCGTGAGCCAGGGGCTCATCCACTGATTTATC
>CAJWMA010000411.1 GCA_913042995.1 uncultured bacterium
CCGCAGGAGATGATCGACTTTGTCGACGGCTTCGACAGTGAATTCCTGAATGTTCATTTCGACACGGGCAACATCATGATCTTCCAGTTCCCGGAGCACTGGATCCGGATCCTCGGCAAGCGCATCCAGAATGTTCATCTCAAGGAATTCACCAAGAAGGGGACGGACTATTCCCTCGAGACCTTTCGGCCGCTGCTCGATGGGACGACGGACTGGCCCGCGGTCATGGAGGCTTTCGAGGAGACGGGCTACGATGGTTACCTGACCTTCGAATATTTCCACCCTTACCTGCACTACCCGGAAGCGCTGGTCTACCAGACCTCGGATTCTCTCGACCGTATGCTGGGCCGCAAGTCCTGAGCTCCCCGTTCCGCGTTTCCAGGTTTTTTGCCCCGGAGTCAACCATGCGTCTCGCTCTCTCTGCCGCTGCCCTGATCCTCTTTTTGACCGGCCCGGTCCACGCCCAGGGCAAGCTCAAGGTCTTTATTCTCGCCGGCCAGTCCAACATGGAGGGCGCCGGGCAGATCGCGATCAACCCCAGGAGCAAAAACGGGGGAAAGGGATCTCTCGAGTACCTGGTCAAGGATCCGAAGACGGCGAAAAAGTATGCCCATACGGTCAACAGGGATGGCAGCTGGCGCGTGCGCGACGATGTCTGGATCTGGTACCTTGGCCGCAAGGGCGGCCTCGGCGTCGGCTATGGGGCGAAGTCCCGGATGATCGGTCCGGAATTCCAGATTGGCCACGTGCTGGGAGATGCGTTCAAGGAGCAGGTGCTTCTCATCAAGACCGCCTGGGGCGGCAAGACCCTGGTAAAGGACTTTCGGCCCCCAAGCTCCGGCGGAGAGGCAGGACCCTATTACACCGAGATGCTCAGCCACGTGCGGGCTGTCCTCGCCAATATCGGCAAGCTGTTCCCGGCCTACGATGGAAAAGGTTATGAGCTTTCAGGCTTTTTCTGGCACCAGGGCTGGAACGATGGTCTCAAGAAGCCCTGGGTAGAGGTCTATGAAGAGAACCTGGCCAACCTGGTGAAGGACCTGCGCAAGGAGTGGAAGGTTCCCGGGCTGCCGGTGAGCATCGGCGTGAGCGGCTTCGGCGGCAGAGGTCAGAAGGTTGACCGCCGCCTGGGCATCATCGCCGCTCAGCACGCCGTTGCAAAGAGGCCGGAGTTCAGGGGCCGGGTCGTATCGGTCGAGACACGCGATTTCTTCCGCCCGCGCGAGGAGTCTCCTTCGGGGCAGGGCTACCACTGGAACGGCAACGCCGAGACCTATTGCCTCATCGGCGAGGCGATGGCCAAGGCCCTCCTGGAGGCATCCGGCGCGAAGAAGAACTGAGCCGTTTGAATCTTCAGCCGGCTCTACCGCTTATTTCTTCGCTTCCCCGGGACCACTGTTGAGGATCGGCGTCTCCCAGCCCTCGATGTAGGATGGCTTGACGTTCTTCCTGTAGCCGCCAAAGTTGAAGGTCACCGGCTTGTAGGGCCCGACAAAGTCGATGTTGCCATCCGCCTTGATGCTGTCGTCCATGCTGAGACACCAGAGAGCGCCGTTGACCATCATGCGGCGGAAGCCATCGTTGATGATGTCCTCGGAGGCGCCGTGCGTGGTCGTGAATACACGGCCCTCCTTGCCTGACTTGCTGCCCTTGTAGCTTCTTGTCCACACTACGGGCATCTCTTCCTTGCTCTTGTCGGGTTCCGCATCGGCCTTCATGCCGTTGAGAATCCGGCCGCGAGCGAGTGTAACGCTGCCTTTGAG
Organism: uncultured bacterium; assembly: GCA_913042995.1. Taxonomy (GTDB): domain Bacteria; phylum Planctomycetota; class UBA8108; order UBA8108; family UBA8108; genus UBA8108. The sequence continues at coordinate 1,764 of CAJWMA010000411.1, forward strand.
AGGGAAGGCCTTGTAGCCGCCGCATTGGGTGTGGACATTCTTGACTCCGCGCAGGATCGGGTGGCCCAGCTGGTCCTTCTCAAGGAGCAGGATCGAGCTCTGGCGATGGTTCCTGCCGTAGTGGCCGACCCAGTTCTCGCCGAGCACCTGCTCCCCGAAGCCGCCCTTGTAGTCCTTTCCTTTATAGCCATTGGAGTATTTCGCGTAGGCGTCCCGGGTTCCATTGAAGGCGTGAGTCGATGTTCTGAGGCCCATGACGGGCTTGCCGGCATCGAGATAGTCGACGAAGTGCTGCATCTCTTCGTGCGGGAAGTTCTGAAAACGCAGAAAGACAATCATGAGGTCGGCCGTTTTCAGGGCCTCGAGTCCGGAGATATAGGAGCTGCCGGGCTTGATGAAGCCGGTCTTCTTGTCGGTGGTGAAGAAGACGCTGCACTTGAAGCCGTAGTGCTTCGCCAGGATCCTGCCGAGCGCGGGAAGGGTCTCCTCGCCGCGGTACTCGTGGTCACCGGCGATCAGCACGATGTGCTTGCCCTTTCCGGGTCCGGACTCGCCCTCCCACACCACGCGGTGGGGGTGTTCGGCAAAGCTGTTCTGGGCGGTGAGGGTCAGAAGCGCCGTAAGGATGACTGGAATTCTCAACATGATGTCTCCGTCTGCCTGGGGGGTTGCAATGATACTTTCGTCGTTTGATTTCAAAAAGTAAGACTTCCAGTACAGACGAATGAGCCCATCTGTTCCAGCAGAATCCGCTCGCCTTCATGTGTTTTCGTCGTGCTGCCGGGGCCACGATTTTTCCTGGGAACAGAACGCATTTCTTCTACTTGCAAGGGAAAGGCAAGAGTGTTGAGATGAATATATGAGGCGAAAAGAAAACTGCCCTGGGCCGCTCTCTCGCCGTTCTTTCCTCGAGATCGGCGGCCTGTCCGCCTGCGGGCTCGGTCTTGGAGAAATTGAGCGCCTGCGCGCTGAGTCTACAGCTCCGGGTAAGACCTCCAGTGACACATCTGTCATTTTCGTCTGGCTGCCCGGCGGTCCGCCGCATATGGAGATGTACGATATGAAGCCGGATGCTCCCAGCGA
>CAJWMA010000412.1 GCA_913042995.1 uncultured bacterium
CCTGGTGGTAGATCCGCAGCCTCGGAACCGAATTCCCTCCCCCCGCCTTCCCGGAGGAATCGTCGGCGCCGGGGCGGCACGAGGAGCAGGCAAGCGACAGGACCGCTGCCAGGAACAAACGAAAGACCTGCGGATGACCTCTCACGAGGGGAAACCTCCTTGAGCTTCCGGAGAAACCAATGCGACTCGAACCGTGAAAAGAATCACTGACAGCTGGAATAATCCTCACAGCCGCTGTCAAGGAAGGTTCCCGCCTCATCGGGATCCAGTCCGCAGTCAAGCGCCCCTGGAGCCGGCGTCGCGTCGCCGCCAAGGAAGAGGAAGTTCAGGATGTAGATCCCATCGGTCAGCTGGATGCTGCCGTTGTTATCGGCATCCGCTGACTCGGTACAGCCCGGAGTTCCTCCCCCGAGGAAGAGGAAGTTCAGGATAAAGATTCCATCGGTCAGCTGCAGGCTGCCGTTGTCATCCGCGTCACCGCGGATGAACTCCTGTCCGGCGCCGGGACCCGGACCGGGACCCTCCGCGCCGTTCGCCGTGACAGCGACATCATCGATCGCCCACCAGGCCTGTACGCCCGGAAGCGTGAGGGTTGAATAGTGGAAGGCGATGGAGACATCTTCCTGCCTCGCGGCGCGGGGGATCTCGAAGATGAACTCGTTGTAATAAGGATCCTCTTCCGGATCGCTCAGGGCGCCGCCGGAATAGGTAAAGATCGGCTCCTCTTCCCAGGTCTCTCCGCCATCGAGACTCAAGAGGATCTCCGCGAGCGTACTTTCGCTGGCCAGGATCGCCGAGCGGACATGCAGGAAAACCTCCTCGTAATCCGAGCAATCCATGGGAGGCAGCGACATGTACTCATCCATGATATCCCCGGTACAGACAGGATCAGCCAGGGCGAAGAACTCATCGAAGTGATGGAGCTGCCGCCCATCGGCCATGTCCGGAAACCCGATGCCTGCATTCAGAAGGGAGACCGCGCAGATGTCATCGACATTCCACGGGCGCAGGCCATCGGAATCGTCACCTGAATAGACATCCCAATCATCGGGAACGGCCTCGTCGCCGAAGTCGGCCATCGGCAGCACCTCGATCGATCCGCCGGGCGCCTTGCTGTCCACCAGGACATTGTCCACGGCGATCCACCAGTCCCAGGTGGGCTCGAAATGACGCAGGCGGAAGCGTACGGCCTCCTCGCCCGCGGCGAACTCGGAGAGGTCTATATGGAGCCTGCCATAGGCTCCATCCGCGTTTTCAAGCTCGAGCGATGGAAGAGGCTCGACCATGCGAGCCGGAGCGATCCGGCGGAAGACGTTGTTCCAGGTGGTTCCATCGTCGACCGACACGTCGACGTCAAAGATCGCGTCGCCGTTGTTGTTGAGCTGCACGGCCGCATCCATATGCAACCAGACCTCCTCGTGATCGGCGGCGCTGAAGGTCGGGCTCCACAGGTCATGAGAGACGCCGCTTCCGGGAGCATCGAGACTCTCCGCCGCGTACTCTGAGATAACAAATCCCCCGGTTGTCGGCATTCCATTGGCCGAGGGCGGGTTCGCCCGGCCCGAAGGATTTGTGACAGTCCAGCGCTGATCCTCGAGGGGCTCGTTCACCTCGACCGACTCCCAGCCGGCCGCCGCCAGGTCCTCATCGGTTCGGTAGCAGTCAAAACCCTCGTAGAGAATCGAGTCGCCGACATCGAAGATGAGCGCCTGGCAGACCAGCGGCAGGTTACCGCAATTTTCTTCTCCGGTAGACCGAAGCTCGTACACATGGCTGCCGGGGCCCGCGTCGGTATCACTGAAAGACGCCGCATCGCCGGCAAGCGCGCCGATCGATTCTCCATCACGGAAGATCTCGAGCCCATCCATGCCCTCGCCGCCCGCCCAGGTGAGGCCGACCTCGCCCGTCTCGCGGTCAACGCAGCACTGAAACGCCATCGGGCAGGTATATTCGGCGAGGACGGGAATGCCATCGGCCGTCGGCCCGCCCAGGGCCGCGATCTCGCCGGCCGGCATGGCCACGTCACGGATCTGCACGCTGTTCACGTAGCCGCTCGCGCTGTCACCGCTGTCATCTGCGAAAATCGAGATGCCCTCGAGCTCCCCATCATTGATCGAATAGAGAGAGAAGCGGCCATCAAGCGCCTGGGCCGTGTTCTGCTGGACCTGGGTTCCGTCGATGTAGCTGGTGTAGGTTCCTTCCACCAGGTCGACCACGAGGGCCAGTCGATGCCAGGTGTCTGGAAGCACCGTACCGCCGTAATTCCCCGAGATGCCGATACCGCGGTTGGCTCCCTGAAGGAACCAGTCGCCGTCGTTGCCGGCGGGCGGGTTGGTATTGTAGAAGGCTGCCCAGCCCGATTCCAGCAGGGCGCCCTCGGGAAACATGACGTCCATGATCAGGGTGTACTGGTTGGTGTAGTTTCCGCCGCCATTTGGAGGAAAGCCGGTGAAGAGCCGGAAGTAGGTGCCCCTGCTATAGAAGGCTACCTCGGCTTCCTCGCCGCCGATGTCGGCATCCTCGAAGAGCACCTCCGGCTCATCGAAGGCCGGGTCGAGCGGAAGCGAGGCTACCGCTATCAGGTCGGCCCCTCCCGTTGAGGAGGTCAGGTCGCCGTTGAAATCATACTGGTTGAGGAGTCCATCGACCCCCGGCCCGAGATCGATCCCCGTAACGATAGCCAGGCAGGAGAGAGCGTCGGAGCAGATGGCCCCGTCTTCGGACAGGATCGAGATGGTATAGTTGTAGCGCCCCGCTCCGTCAACCGTATCGGTATAGCTGAGCGCCCCGGCCTCCAGATCCGCGATCGCTTCTCCATCACGGCTCACAGTGA
>CAJWMA010000413.1 GCA_913042995.1 uncultured bacterium
AATTCATCCATTTTACGTATTCCCGGTCGTGGCAGCGCTTGCAGGAGAGCGAGCCCGCGTAGCCGCCAGGTTTGGCCGCGGTCTTCTCTTCAGCCTGGCCATTCCGCTGGATTTCCGGCGGCTGTCGCCGGCAGGAGACGCAGAGGGGGGCAAGGAGAGCGGACAGGATCAGGAGTCTTTTATGGAAGGTCAAGCCGCTGTCTCTACCAGGGGTTGCTGACATCTGCCGGTACAGTCCGGCTGGGGGGAAACCCGTATTATAGCCAGCGAGGCCGCCTTCAAAAAAGCACTGTGCTGCCGCTCTTTGGAATTTTGTTGGGGTGTTGTGAAGGACGTGAAATGGGCTCTAAAACGCCCTCGCAGTACCGATAACGCTGCTTTGAAGCGGTTGCGGTTGACTTGAAGTTGAGGGTTGGAGAGATTAGTAGGTTGCCTCTTTTTCGAGGCTTGTCCCGCCGGGCCGGATTGATTTATTTCATTTTGAAGTTTGAAGTTATGAATCCTCTTCACGGTTTTATCAGGGTTGCTCTGCGCAATGTCTACCTCGTTCTGGTGGTAGCTCTGCTGGTGGTCGTGATCGGCGTGGTGGCGCTCAGCGGAATACCGAGCGATCTCCTGCCCGTGTTTGACACCCCGGCTGTCCAGATCGTCACCTTTTATCCTGGAATGCCGGCGGAGGTGATGGAACGTGACATCATGAGCCGCCTGGAGCGGTGGACGGGTCAATCGGTGGGGATCGAGCACCAGGAGGCCAAGGCGATGCTTGGCGTCTGCGTGGTGAAGGACTTCTTTCGCGAGGGGATCAGCCTCGATACGGCGATGAGCCAGGTTACCTCCTACGCCGTCAGCGATATGTTCTATCTTCCTCCCGGGACGATTCCGCCGATGGTCATGCCCTTTGATCCAACGGCGATGACGCCGTTGTGCCTCGTCAGCGTCTCTTCGAATGACGAGGCGATGACCGAGAAGGATCTCTACGACATAGCCTACTACCAGCTGCGAAACCGCCTTCAGTCGATCCAGGGCGTCATCGCGCCCGCTGTCTACGGCGGAAAACTGCGGCGTATCCTGGCCTACGTCGACCGCGACAAGCTCCACTCGCGCGGACTGGATCCCCTTGACGTGGTTGATGCTATCGGCAAGTGGAACACGCTGATTCCCACGGGAAACGCCAAGCTTGGCGATCTTGACTTTCAGCTCAGCGCCAACGGGATGGTTCACGATGTGACGGAGCTGGATGATGTCCCGATCGAGTTCAAGGATGGCCGTCCCATCTATCTTCGAGATGTGGGGAACGTGGAGGACTCGAGCCAGATCCAGACCAACGTCGTTCGTATCAATGGCCGTCGGCAGGTCTATATTCCTATCTACCGCCAGCCTGGAGAGAACAGCCTCGCGATCGTACAGTCCATCAAGGACCTGCTCAAGCCGATCCAGTCCAGGCTGACCAAGCCGGTGGATCTTAATGTGGTCTTTGACCAGTCAACAGTCATCAAGAGCGCCATCAACGAGCTGAGCCTGGCCGCCGTTATCGGCGCGGTTTTCGCCGCGCTGGTTATCGTCGCCTTCCTGCGGGCCTTCCTGCCTTCGGTGGCCGTTCTCGTGACGGTCCCGCTGGCGGTGCTGGGGACCTTCATCGGGTTGTCCTTCAGTTCGCAGACCATCAACGTGATGACCCTGGGCGGAATCGCCCTCGCTGTGGGGGTGATGGTTGACCAGGCGGTGGTCATCATGGAGAACATCCTGAGGCATCTTCGCTCCGGCAAGACGCCGCTCGCGGCGGCCTGGGATGGGGCGCGCGAGGTCGCGACCCCCGTGCTGGTCTCAACCCTGACCTTTATCGCGGTTTTCTTTCCGGTGGTCTTCCTCTCGGGCATGGCGAAGTTTCTCTTCGCCCCCCTGGCGGTGACGGTGATCTTCGCGATGATCTTTTCGTATTTCATGGCGATGCTGATCATTCCAGCCTTCTCCGCCACCTTCCTGAAGAAGGCCGCCGTGCCGTCGCTTTCTACGCCCCCGCCGCCTGTCGGTTCTGGCGAGCCGGAGGCAGGCTCTTCTCCAGCCGCGGCCGTTGCGTCTCAAGAGCCGCCCGCCTCCGCCGCGACGGGGTTCCAGGCGAGGTACGAAGGCCTGGTCCGCAAATACACCCGCAGGCCATGGGTGACAGTGGGAGGGGCTCTCGCTCTCTTCCTTGTGACCTTGGTCCCCTTCAGTTTTCTCGGCAGGGAGCTCTTTCCGAGGCTCGACCAGGGACAGTTCACCATCTTTGTCCGCGCTCCGTCGGGTACCCGGATCGAAACTACCGAGAAGCTGCTGGGCGGAGTGGAGAAAGCTATCGAGGAGACCCTCGGAGGGGGAGAAGACGGCGCCGTAGCGCACGCCGCGGGAGACAGCGCGTCCCTTGATTTTTCGTCCCACCCCAATGTGGAGATGGTCATCAGTAATATCGGAGTCCTGATGGACTGGCCGGCGGCCTACACCTGGAACTCCGGCCCGATGGATGCCTTTGTCCTGGTGCAGCTCAAGGATGGCCGAAACCTCGGCTCGCAGGCCTGTGTAACCAGGCTGCGGGAGGAATTGCCGAAGCGGTTTCCTGGAATCGAGTTTTCTTTCGACACGGCGGGAATGCTCACAACGGCTCTTAACTTTGGCCTGCCATCTCCAATCAATGTCCGGGTAGAGGGAACCAAGGGTTATGACAAGGCCCACGAGATAGCCAGGAAGCTCAGGGCAAGGCTGGCCGGGGTGGAGGGGGCGGTCGACGTCAGGATTCAGCAGAAGATCGACTATCCCCAGATCGCGATCGACATCGA
>CAJWMA010000414.1 GCA_913042995.1 uncultured bacterium
GGTCTTCGAGGGCCTTCTGCAGGTCGGCAAGCGCTTTCACCCGCGTGTCTCCAAAGGCGACAATGACATCGCCGACCTTGAGCTTGCCTTTTTCAGCGACCGAATCCTCGACCACCTCGTTGATCTTGACGCCGGCGCCTTCATGGTTGGGGTCGATGATGATCCCCAGCATGGGGCGGTCAGAATTGGTGCCTGAACTGCCGGCGGAACCCTCCGCGAAGGCCGGACGACCCTTGGCCTCCGCGAGCTCAAGCGATGTTTTCCAGGCCATGTCGAGAATGCGGGCCTCGAAGGGGATGTTGACCGTGCCGATGTCATCCTCGGGGGTGTTGTACTGTCCGTGCATGCCGGTGAAGAAGAAAATCACCGGCACCTTTCGCCGGACAAAGTTGGCGTGGTCTGAGCCGCCGCCGCCGAGTCCCTTGTTCAGCTTGATCGGCAGTCCGACATCCTTCGAAAGCGTTTCCAGCATGGGGGGGAAGGCCGCGGATGAGTGAGCGCCAAGGACGGTCACCGGCCCATCATCCTTGCCGCGGCCAATCATGTCGAGGTTGATCATGGCGATCACTGAATGCAGAGGAGTGGGGCCTTCGATCTGCTTCAGGTCGGTTGTTTTCACCCAGCCGCTCTCGCCGCCGAGGGTTTTTACCTGGAAGTGGCCCCACTGGAAGCTGCCGGTGGCTTTGAGCAGGGTGCCCGTCTCCCAGAGCAGAGAGGCCCCCTTGTTGCCGCCGTGGGGGTTGGGCGCGCTCTCGAGCGCGGTGGTCGCTTTTGTCGTGGTGAAATAACGGGTCGCGTTCACCCAATGCCGGCTGCCGAAGAGGCCAATTTCTTCTCCGGAGAAGGCGACGAAGACAAACGATCGCTTAGGTCTCTTGCCGCTGGAGAGCAGCCGAGCGAGCTCAATGATCCCGGCGGTGCCGCTGGCATTGTCGTCGGCTCCGTTGTGAATCTGCCCGAGGTTCTTTTCAGCGACCTGGTTGCCGAAGCGGCCGATGTGGTCGTAGTGTCCGCCGATGACAATCGTTTCGGCGGCCAGCTTGGGGTCCGAGCCGGGCAGCTTACCGGCGACGTTGCGAAGGAGCAGGTGCCGCCTCGCGGTCGCGAAGCGAATCTTAGCGCCCTTCAGCTCAAAGCTCGCGGGCTTCAGCTCCTCGTCGATCTTTTTTACCAGCCGTCCGACGGTTTCGCCCGAGCCTCGGAGGAGATGGTCGATGCTGGCCCGCCGGGCGTAGAGCGCCGGCATGGTGGGCTGGCGCGGCGCGGCGCGGTGGACCACTCCGTAGCAGTCCTGGTCTGGCTGGCCGGTGGGGGTGACGAAGATCACGCCCACGGCGCCGTGCTCGCGTGCATTGGCGATCTTGGCATTGAAGGGGGCGTGCCGGCTCCTGCGGCCGCCGAAGGGGTTCTCGGAGGATGAGTAGCGTGGCGTGTACCGCAGGATGATGACCACCTTGCCTTTGACGTCGATTCCGTTGAAGTCGTCGTAGTCCAGGCCGCGGCCTTTCTCCCTGTCGTTGGTCGTGATGCCGTAGCCGACAAATGCCACGGGGGCTTCAATCGGCTTTCCATCTGTGAAGCCAAAGGCCGCGACCTCGCTGCCGGGGGTCAAGGAGATCGTCTCTCCATCTTTGAATTCGATGACCGCCCCGGCGTCCTGAACGAAGCAGGCGCCCTGGGGAATGGTGAAATGCTGAAAGTAGGAGCCGTTGTCTCCAGCTGGTTCGAGGCCGTATTCAGCGTAGAAACGCGCGATGTACTCCGCCGCGATCTCAAGTCCGGGCTCGCCGCTGTCGCGGCCTCCGAGGTCATCGCTCGAAAGATAGGTGACGTGGTCGCGGATGATCTTGACGTTAGGGGCCAGGTCCTCGGCGACAGCCCGCGGCGGAACCGGGCCGGAGAGAGTGAAAACCAAGGCGGCCACGGCGAACAGGCTAGCCAGGCGCAGCCATTTTTTTGAAGAGATCAGGGTTCGTGTCACGGAGCTGCCTCGATAGCTAAAAAAAGGTTGTGGGTTGACCCCGAAGCTGCCCGCCTCGGGAAAAAGCGATTGTCCCCGCTCTTGCCTGTTGGCGCAATGGCTGAGTGCCGACAGGAAAGGACTTTCATCAGGCCAGGGGCGAGCCTAGGGGCGCCTGGCCGGGGCCCGGGTCACCGAGATAACCTCGAGGGCCGAGGACGACCGCAGCGGTCCGATCCCGGCGGCGCCATCCGGGTCGGCCTCCAGCTCGAGCTGGTATCGGCCGGGCTTCTCAGGGGCCGTCAGGGCGATGGTGACTTCACCTGACGGATCGGTAATTCCCTCGACAGGCGTTTTACCGGGCAGCCCGAGCCGAACGACGATCTTTTCAGGGTCTGAGCGCAACATAGCAGGCAGGCCGTAGAGAACCCGGGCGGTGACCAGCACGGTTTTGTTCGGCAGGCAGCGGCTGTCGGGCGCGTGAATCCTGTCCTCGGCGGGGTAGGCGGCCGCCATGGCGTAGAAAAAGCCCAGCAGGCCGAGCTGGACCGCGAGGATGGCGCCGAGCCCGGTCAGCCGGGAACGAAGGGGCCTCTTCCCGGCGGAGCCTTCATCGCCTTCGTTTTTCGCGGGTGTTTCGGCCTCCGCTGTCGAGCCCGGCCGTTCTCCGTCAGCCCCTTTCTTTTTCTTCCGACGACTCATGCTTCCGTCTCTTCTTCGCAGGCCTCTTCTTCGTCGGCAGTTTTCAGATCAGGCCCTTCACCCAGCAGCTCTCGGATGAACGGCAGGTGTGATGGGCTCATGCGGTCGACCGCTGCCCGGGTCAGGGGGCTGGGGGTCTCCTTGCAGG
>CAJWMA010000415.1 GCA_913042995.1 uncultured bacterium
CATAGTAAAAAGGCAGGGGCTGCTTCCACACCCTGCGCCAGCCCTCGACCAGGTTCTTCTTCAGGTCGTGGTAGCCCACGCCGTTACCGACATTCGACTCACCCTGGTACCAGATGGCGCCCGTGATGGCGAAGGGAACGATCGGGGCGATCATACCGTTGTACATCCCGCCGCCGGCGTTGCTGCCGGGATTCACCGTCCAGGGCTCGATGCGGGAGCCGCCCCAGGAGCTGGCGATCAGGCCGATCGGCACCTTGAGATCGGTCTGCAGCTTCAGACCGAAATAATAGAGCACCGCTGAAAAATGCACCACGGACTGGGGGGTGCAGACCTGCCAGGAGGCGTTCACGTTCTTGTCGGGAGCGCCCTTCTGCACCTTGGGAATGTGAAAGAGGCGAATTCCCGGATGCTTCGCCGAACGAATCATATCGCCGCCTTTTCGCGTCGCCCTCACGGGCCACTCCATATTCGACTGGCCGGAGCCGACCCAGACATCGCCGATGAGTATGTTCTGCAGGACGATGCTGCTGTTCTTCGCCTTGATCTCCAGCTGCTTGCCCCGTTTCTTGGAGGCCTTGAGTTTCTTGAGGGTAACGCGCCAGTTGCCCTGGTCGTCCGCCTTGACAGTTTTCTTCGTGCTGCCAAAACGCACCGTGACCTCTTCGCCCGGCTCGGCCCAGCCCCAGATCGGCACCGGCACGTCGCGCTGGAGCACCATGTTGCTGCCGAAGACGCTGGGCAGCTTGACGTCGGCTCGCGCGGGCGAGTAAACCGAGAAAACAAGGGAAGCCATCAACGCTGCAAGCAATACTCGGGTATTCATCCTGTACCTTTCTCTCTTGGTTTCAACTCCAGGCGAAGCGACAGGGCCGCCGCGGCTGGCTATCGTAGCCCGGGAAGACTCGCATACCAAGCCCTCCCGGGAAGATGCCCCTCCGAAAAACTCGCAAATAAGGCGGTTTCAGAGAGGCTGGACACATAAACCTGTACAAGTGGCGGCGCGGGTTTTAGATTATGAGCAGCGAGGCAAGCCGCCGGGAGATCCGGCACCGCCTGCCGCACATCGAGAGAACAGAACGCGCTTCGCTGCCTGCTCCGCGAGGCTCCTGGAGAATCCGGATGCTCAACCTCACAGATACGAGTGTTCACAAAAGCTGCGCCGGGATCAGCCGCAGAGAGGTGCTCCGCATCGGAGCGCTCGGGCTCGGCGGGCTGACCCTTCCCGATCTGCTGAGGGCGAGAGAAGAAGTCGCCGCCGCGGGCGGCGCGGTCCGGGACGTCTCCGTAGTCCTGCTCTTTCTCCAGGGTGGACCATCTCATATCGAGTGCTTCGATCCGAAAATGGACGCTCCCTCAGAGATCCGCTCGACAACGGGAGAGGTACCCACGAAGCTGCCCGGCATCACCTTTGGAGGTACCTTCTCTAAGATGGGCCAGATGGCAGACAAGCTGGCGATTGTCCGCTCCTACCAGTCGAAAAACGGGGGGCACACCTACCAGGACGTGGTGAGCGCGCGCAATTCTCTGAAGGCCAGCATGAGCGCCCTCTACGCGAGGGCCGCCGGGACCAGCAACCCCAACACCGGGCTGCCATCGAACACCCTCATCCTGCCCGAGGCGATCAAGCAGGGTCTCAAGCTGCGCGGCAACTTTGAAAAGAACGCCCTGCCCGGTCTCACAGCCGGCGGCTCCCTCGGCGGCAGCTACGAGGCCTTCAACCCGGTTGGCGGCGGCGCCGCCAAGGACAACATGGAGCTCCAACTGCCCCAGTCCCGTTTCGCGAACCGCCGCAACCTGCTGTCGTCTCTTGACGGCTGGCGCAGGAACGTCGAGGACAGCGGCCGGCTCGGCGTCGTCGATCGCTACCGCCAGCAGGCCTACGACATCCTTCTTCGCGGCGTCGGCGACGCCTTCGATCTGTCGAAGGAAGACCCGAAGACCATCGCGCGCTACGACACCACCGGGCTCTTCGACATGAAGGTGCTCAACCGCTACAACGACATGTACCGCTCCTCGAACCTGCTGGGCCACCAGATGCTCATGGCGCGCAGGCTCTGCGAGTCCGGCTGCGGCTTCGTGACCGTGGCCGACGCGGGCTGGGATATGCACGGAAACCAGAACAGCCTCCCCCGCCTCTCCGGCATGGAGCCGCTTGGTAACCAGGTCGACCACGCGGTTTCCGCTTTCCTCGAAGACGTCGAAGAGCGCGGCCTGAGCGACAAGATCCTGCTGGTGATCACCGGCGAGATGGGCCGCTCGCCCAAGATCAACGGCCGGGGCGGACGCGACCACTACGGCAACATGACCTCGCTGGTCTTCGCCGGCGGCGGCCTGAACATGGGGCAGGTCATCGGCCGATCCGACCGCCAGTGCGCCCACCCGGCGACCGAGGCCTACGACCCGAAGAACCTCCTCGCCACCGTCATGCACACCCTCTTCGACACCACCGCGATGCGCCTTCGCACCGACATCCCCTCCACCGTCAGCGAGCTCATCACCGACGGCCACCCCATCCCCGGCCTGCTCTGAAACGGCGGCCACGGGGCTGCTGGAAAACGGGTACAAGCCCACTGCAAGTTGAAGTTGCCGCGCCGCTACAAGGTCGTCATCAGTTCTCACCGGCGGGTGAATACGAATTCGATGCCCCCCGCCGCCAATTTGCGTATTGTCAGCCTTCTCGCTCCGTGATTAGTATGGGAACACAATAAATACCAAGGAGGTTCCTGGCATGAGCAGTGAAAAGGCTGGCAAAGTCATCGTCACCTACGCGCGCGGCTGGCAGTCGCTCGCCGTCACCCGCAGCCTC
>CAJWMA010000416.1 GCA_913042995.1 uncultured bacterium
TTCGATCCCGGCCCGAAATTGCCCGGCACCCCGACCCGCACCGGGTAGCAACCTGTCAGCAGGGCCGCCCGGGAAGGTGAACAAACCGAGCGCGCGACGCAGAAGCTGGTGAACTTCATCCCCTCGCTGGCCATCCGGTCGAGATTCGGGGTCTTGTAGCCCTTCGCTCCAAAGGGCCCGATGTCGGCGTAGCCCATGTCATCGCAGAAGATCACGACGAAATTCGGCGGACGGGCGAAGACAGGGACACTCCCCGCCGCCAGCAGCAGGACCATCAGGCAGATTCGTTTCAACAGGGCCATCGCGCTTTCACCTCACGGGTCTCCAGTTTTCAGTCTTCTCCAAGCCGAATGCTCACTTCAAATCCGAGGCCTTCTTCACCCCGGACCAGGGGTTCTCGACAGTGATCTTGACAGCCAGCTCACGCAGGAGCCTGTCCAGCCTCGCCTCCTCGCCTTTGCCGAGGGAGGGCAGCTTGCGGGGGTCACGCTTGTGAACCGCAGCAAGGTAGAGATAGCCCTCCAGCTGGATCACCGCCGGCCCCGAATGAAGCTGGTCGGCATAGAGAGCGCTGCTTCTGTCTCGCTTGCTGGAAGCGAGCACCCTGTTAATCAGCGGGAGCTCTTTCTTCTTCTCGAGCAGGCGCCTGAGTTCCAGCATGGCGTGTGAGCTCCTGATGCTGAACACCTTGCCGGGGTATTTTTTATTCAGGGCTTTCAGCTTCACATCCATACCCTTGTCGAGAGCTGTGATCGCCTTCTCAAAGGCCTCGAAGCGAAGGACCTTCCGGCCCCGGTCATCCTCCTCTACATCCCTCCAGGTCTCACCCGCGGCCTCCCGCAGAGCCTTTGCCTCGCGCGAGCGACCCCCGTAGTTGGAGCCTCCCCCGTCGGCGGCCGGCCAGCCATCCTGCAGATAGAACTTCATGGCGGGGTTGTACTTCAGGGCGAAATCAATCCAGCGAGAGATGTCCTCAACCTCGGACCAGTAGTAGTACATGCCCATGGCCAGGCAATCCCACTTGCCGGTCATCAGGGCGGGGCGGGTCTTCTGCTTCCCGCCGGTGTAGTTCCAGTGGCGAAGGGGAGCCCCGGTCTTTCCACCGCTGTACTGCATCCTCGACTCGTAGCCCTCCAGGCCCGCTCCCGGGGCGACCCGCTTGCGGAAATGACTCTCCACCGGCGCCACCAGGGAGTGGCCGATGAAGAGCATCTTGATCCCACCACCGGAGATCTTCGGCTTGAACTCATCCAGATCATCCCGCTCCAGCTCCTCCTTCGGCACCTCGATCGCCTTGTCGGAGTCACCGCTGCCGCCGGAAGATTTCTTCTCTCCCCCCGCGGCCTTCTTCAGAAAGGCCCTGGCCTCCTTGAGCGTCAGGATTCCATCCCCGTCAGTGTCGGCCTCGGGATAGTCCTTGAGACCCTTCTTCAGCCGCGCATTGTTCTCGCTGGTTGGCTGGGACCAGGCTGGCTGGGTCGCAAAGAGAGTGGCAAGCAGGCAAAAAACTGAAAGTGTTCGATTCATCGGATCTGTTGTCTACAAGTGGATATTGGTTTTCAGGATTCCCGGCGGGTCTTCCATCAAGCCGCCTGGAAGCTTACATCGACAGGACGACAGCGATCACCAGCAGGCAGCCGAAGACAACGACGCCCCAGCCTGCCAGCGTGTATCCATTATAGAATAAATATACGGCGGACGGAACAAGCACGACCATGGCCAGCAGGATCCAGAACGCCAGCACGAGCCAGAAGAGCTTCTCGGGTCCGCCGGGCACAGCGGCGGCCTTGCCGCACGATGGGCAATTCGACATCCCCCCGCGGAGACTCTCCGGCACGTTGAACCGGTGGTCGCAATCGCAGATAACCTCGAGCTCGGCCATCTAGGAGGCCTGGCGGCCTTCAACAACCACCAGGAGGATCGCTCCTGCCAGCGCCAGGCGCGGATCGAGAAGCTCACGCGAGCCCTTCTCCAGGTTGACATCCATCTTGAAAATAACCGGGTTGAAGCGCTGGCTGTACGTGACCGCCCGCTTCCCATCGATCTCCAGGAAGAAGCTCTGCGGAATCAAGCTCAAGAGGCCGCCGCCAAATCTCCGAACCAGGGCGAGGCACCCGCTGTCTTCCTGCAATTTTCCGACAGGGTTGTCGTCATTGTCGAGCAGTTCCCAGGTGTCCTTGAGGATTGACTTGAGCCCCTTGCGGCGAAAGGCTCCCAGCTTTTCTCCGCTTTCACTGTCGACCACGTCATAGGCCGCGCCGAAATCGATAATACTCCGGGCCTTGACCACCAGGCGCTCAGAGCTCATGGATTCATCGGAAAATACACGGATGTCTTCCTTGAGCTTGAAGGCCTTCTGGGAGCTGAAGAGGATGAGGTTATCCTCGGGGTCATAGATATGGAAGGAACCCCCTAATAACTTGAGCACCTTCTTGCGGATGTAGTACTGGTCATGATCGAGATAATCGGACATGGATCAACCTTTCTACTCAATACGGTTCAGGACCGAATCAAAGACTCCACCCCTTGCGGTAGGGCGGATTGATAAAAGCGTTGGCCTCATCGCAGTCGGTGAAGCGAGTGTTCGTTCCATCCCAGGCGAGCTTCCGGCCGGGGAAGTTGGTCGCGATGATTCCCAGCATGGCCAGCTCGGTCAGCGGGCCGCCGTATTCGGCGAAATCGGAGCCGGCCTTCTTGCCGTTGCGAATCGCGTCGAGGAAGTCGTTGTGATGGCCGCGGGTGCGGGGAATGGTCTGCTTCGGCTGCTTGTAGGCCTTCATCGCCGCGTCAGGAACCA
>CAJWMA010000417.1 GCA_913042995.1 uncultured bacterium
TCCGAATCGCCGGCTCGGTCGAGAGCACAGGCCGGATCTCACACGCTGTCACTATCCTGATGTCGTCCAGCTGGAGAATATCGAAGGGATTCGAGACCGCCAGTGTCAGCACGTTGGCCACCCGGGACACGGGTACAACGCCATAATAGGAGGCCAGGTTCTCCGGCAGAAGATCGACAACGCTCTTCTCCGGCCTCACCTTGAAGACATCCACTGCGGGAAATCTCGTCTCCTCGCTCAGAACCTCCAGCAGGTCGGCCTCGCCCAGCTGGTCACCCTCGAGCAGGACCTGTGTCAGCGAACGGGATTCGCTCTCCGCGGTTTCCATATGCCGGGCGAGTTCATCCTCGCTGACCATATTCCTGCGGGAGAGAATATTCCCAAGCCTCTTATCAAATTTGCTCCTGGTCATCTTGCACCCTGAATCCAATCCTCATCTCTCAGACACAAACACCGCCGCTCTTTTTGTACATACGCTCGATATCAT
Source organism: uncultured bacterium (assembly GCA_913042995.1). Taxonomy (GTDB): domain Bacteria; phylum Planctomycetota; class UBA8108; order UBA8108; family UBA8108; genus UBA8108. The sequence continues at coordinate 488 of CAJWMA010000417.1, forward strand.
CAGGTGTCGGCGAATACCGTAGAGCGTTCTTGAAACTGATCTGTCCATCATCGCAATGCTTCAGCAGGCTCTGGTTCATCGTCCGCATCCCGAGCCGGCCGCCGGTCTGGACCACCGACTCCAGCTGATGAACCTTGTCCTCCCGAACCAGGGCACGCGCCGCTGGCGTTGCCATCAGCACCTCGGCCGCGAGCACCCTTCCCCTCTCGCCCTCCCTGGGAACCAGCTGCTGGCAAAAGATCGCCTCGATCGTAAAAGAGAGCTGAGTTCTCACCTGGGCCTGCTGGTGGGCGGGAAAAACATCGATGATTCTGTTCACCGTCTGTACCACCGAGTTGGTGTGAAGGGTGGCGAACGTCAGGTGCCCGGTTTCCGCGATGGTCAGGGCGGCGGAGATGGTCTCCTGGTCGCGAATCTCTCCGACCATGATCACATCCGGATCTTGACGCAGAGCGGTCCTCAGGGCGTTCTGGAATCCATGAGTGTCGGATCCGACCTCGCGCTGGTTCACAAGGCAGCCCTTGTTCTGGTGGATGAACTCGATGGGGTCCTCGATCGTCATAATATGTTCTGTTCTCGATGCGTTGATGTGATCAACCATCGATGACAAGGTCGTCGACTTGCCGCTGCCCGTCGCTCCTGTCACGAGGACCAGGCCTTTTCGCAGATTACAGATTCGCTCACAGGCCTGCGCAGGAAGCCCCAACTGGGCAAAGGGGATCGTCTCCTGGGGTATGACCCTCAGCACGGATCCGACTGCTTCACGCTGCATGAAGACATTGGTTCTAAACCTTCCCAGCCCCTCGATTCCAAAGGACATGTCAAGCTCCAGCTCTTCCTCGAAACGCTCGACCTGCTCGCTGTTTAGAATTCCATAGACCAGCTTCCGAGTAGCTTCAGCGGAGAGCTTCTCTTCTCCTGCGGGAATGAGGCGGCCATCAATACGCATCATGGGCGGCGAGCCCGCTGCGATATGCAGGTCCGACCCTTCTCTCTCGACCAACTGTCTGGCGAGTAGTTCCAACGACAACATGGATCTCCTCCTTAGAAACTGGAGTGGACCCCATACCCCGATCCATCTACCCGGTAGCATCCCTGCCCGAACAGGGACGAAACCCGAGAAGAATATCATCTCGAAGGCCTTTTGACGAAGAGAGCCGTCATCTGTACACGATGTAGACAATTCCCCATGGCCCCGTGGGGGCGATAAAAAAGAAGCCGCTGGAGACTTATGCTCCCGCGGCTTCCTCCACCCTGCTGCCTGCTCTGCTGTCAGGCCCCTTGATTCAATATCGTGATCTCGACGCGCCGGTTCTTCTGGCGCGAGTCGCTTGATTTTCCGTTGGCGAGAGGCCGAGTATCCGCGAACCCGGCCGGATATATCCGGGACTTCGCTACCCCGGCGCTACCGACCAGGTAGCGAACTACCGTGCAGGCCCTGGCCGTCGACAGCTCCCAGTTCGACGGATACCTGTCGCGAACCTTCTTGACAGGCTGATCATCGGTGTGCCCCTCAACCCGGACCGTATTATCGCTGTAGTCATTGTTGTTGAGCAATTGACCGATATTCCGGAGTACTCCCTTTCCAGTACTGGTGAGCTCGGTTTTTCCGGGAGCGAAGAAAACCTGTTGAGGAATCGTCAGCTTGATTCCCTCGGCTGTTCGCTCAATCTGGACATTGGAGTCGATTCCGGAATCAGCGGGGATCAGGAGATCGGAAGCCGCCTCCTTTCTCGCAGGCGTATTCGCCACCGCTGCCTCCGCTCCGCCGCCGCCGCGAAAAGAGGCCAGCTCCTGTTCGAGACGATTGTTCTCGCTTACGAGGCGGTCATTCTGCTCTTTGAGGCGTTGGTTCGCTTCCTTCAGCCCCGGGATAGCGCAACCCGAAGACAAGAATCCCAGCAAACAGACCAGGGCAAACCTGTAAACAAGCTTCCTGCTCATCACTATTCTTCTCCTGTGGTCTTCCCCCGGCCGTGCCGGAAAACATTGCCGGCATCCAGGAGCAGTGATTACTTAAAAGTCCTCTGTCAGGAGCTCCTGGAGGCGGCCGGCGAGGCAGGGGTTCTCTTCACTCCGCCTCTTGATGCCCGGCAGGTCCCGGTGCTCTGGCATTAGATTATCTAAAGCACCCGTCCAATGGCAAGCCACTAGCGGAAAAAATGCTTTATCACCACCTTAAAGGCCAGCTCCAGGGCCTTTGATTCAGCCGGCGAACAACCCCATGTACCATTTCAGGGCGAAATCGACTGCATTCGGCCACAGGTAGACGAAAACACCGGCAACGATCAGGAAAGGACCGAAGGC
>CAJWMA010000418.1 GCA_913042995.1 uncultured bacterium
CCTCGCCAGCCTCGCCAGCAGGATTCTCACCATGCGCGATGGCCGCTTCGAGGACCAATAGGCGGTGGCCGCAACGCCCGATAAGGCAATGATTATTGCCTCCTATCACAGGCTGGGTCTTTTGCAGGCGTAGACTCTTGGGTTATACTCATCGTTTCCCAGTCATTTCAATACCGGGAATTGCACGGGGTTGCGCATTTCAACCCCGGCTGCTTCCGTTCTCAATATTTCAGGTGAAGTTTATGACCATTCTCAGAGTCAGGTCCGGAGCCGACAAGGGCAAGACCTACGAGATCACCGGCGAGAGCACGACCATCGGCCGTGAAGACGATTGCACGATCCAGATCCCGGACCAGGGAATCTCCCGGAAGCATTCCGAGATCTTCAGGATCGGCGAGATGTTCTTCATCCGCGATCTCGAGAGCCGCAACCACACCTTCGTCAACGAAAAGGAAGTTGACGAGGAGCTCCTGCGAATCGGCGACAGGATACAGATCGGCACCACCACGCTTGTTTTTGAGGACCGCAACGCCCAGCTTCGCGACTCGAGCCGGCTCATCCCCGAGGCCGAGTCCGGCTCAGCCGAGGCGCCCTTCGACCCCACCTCTACGATCTCGCTGAAGCTGCCGGAATACTTCACCACTCGCTCGGAGGAAAAGGTCGAGGAGACCCGCGAGGAGCGCTACCTCAACGTATTACTGCAGCTCTCGCACGTGATCGCCGAAGAAAACAACCCCGCGGCGATGTTCAATAAGGTCAGCGAGGCGCTCGGAGGCAGCCTCGATGCCGACCACCTGTACCTTCTTGGAATCAAACCGGACTCGGACACAACGGAGGTAGCAAGTCTCGAGGACCTGGACATCCTCGGTCGTTTCGACAAGGTCGAAGATCCAGACCAGGCCGCGGGAGTGTCTCGCGGGATCGTCTCGCAGTGCCTCGAACAGAAGCACGCGATTCTCACCTCCGACGCCGCTCTCGATCAGAATTTCAACGCCATGGCCAGCGTCGTGATGAACCAGATCCGCTCGGTGATCTGCGCCCCGATCACGGTCCTCGGAAAAAACCTCGGCGTCATCTACATCTATTCGAGCAAACCGGAGGCCTTCCAGTCTGAAGATCTCGAGATCGCCTCGGCGGTCGGAATCCAGCTGGGCTCCACTCTCGAACTGCTCAAGCAGATGGAAAAGCAGGACCAGTTCTTCCGCAGCTCCATCAAGACCCTGGTAGCCGCGGCAGAAATGCGCACGCCCAGCCCCCGGGGAATCTGCGAACGCGTCGCCTCCTACGCCCTGGCCATCGCCAGGGAGTTGAACTGGGATTCACAGCAGATTCGCGACGCCTGGCTCGCCGCCATGCTGCACGACATTGGCTCCATCCCCATGTCTGACCAGGAGCTTGAAAATGAGCTGCTCAACGAACCCAAGCGTAATCACTACGCCCGGGAGATCCTCAACGACATACCCGGACTGGAAGAACTTCTGCCGGCGATCCAGCAACAGAACGAAAAATGGAATGGAAGCGGCTCTCCAGAGGGTCTCAAGGGAGACAGCATCTCCGAGCTGGCAAGGGTTCTCAGCATCGCCAAGGAGCTCGACAAGCAGCTCTACGGAGAAGACCTGGGCGAGGAGCCGCGGTCGGTGAAGGCCGCCCTGGTGAATATCAGGGACATGGCCGACAAGGAATTCGACATCAAGACGGTCAATGCCCTGTTGATCGCCTACCGAAACGGCAAGCTCTTCGACACGACCGAAGACTCACTGAAGACAACGGGAGACTGACTCGGCGCCCCTGGCTGCCGCGTCAGCTCTGCTTAACGTTATCCAGGTCCAACTGGATGCGGGCCTTGAGTTCCCGGATGGAGTTCAGTTCGCCGGCAAGGCGAGCCTCGAGGCCTGCCTCGCTCTTGATGTTGTTCTCGAGAGTCACCAGCTTGCTGACGAGATCCATAAAGCATTTCATGGCCCAGTCTTTCTCGTTCAGTCTCTGAACGCCTTTAGACTGCTGCGCGCGCCTCATGAACTCCCTGCCGGTCTCGTTATAGACCTTCTCGAAATACTCGATCTGGATGGCCACCAGCTCTGAATCGGGTTTGGCGAGGACGGTCTTGCTGGCCTTCTTCAGGTAACCCTGCGGATCGCTCTTTTTAGCGACCCCTGTATTTTTCAGAACGAAATAAGTCAGGGTCGGAATGCAGAGAGCTATCAGGAGTCCAGCGATGAGATCGACCGAGTCAAACTCGCCTCGGATTCTTTTATTCCCGGTTAACTTCATAGATGTTTCTCGTCAATCGTCGAAGAAGCCTTTGGTCTTGCTAAGATCGTGTCTGAGACGGCTGACCGTCTGCCTTGTGCCATTATACCCTTTGTATTCTCTCTTGATATAACCGTCCGCATCCATGAAAGGCTTCATGGCCCGGTCCCAGTCCTGCAGCCACTTGAAAAGCCTGTCGTCAAGAGCCTTTGAACGTGAAGCTGCTCCCGCATCTTCGGACCGAGACAGCTTGAGAACCTCATTGTATTCTCTCCGGAAGCTGCCAGCCCGCTTCTCCAGGGCCCGGATCCTGGTATTCGGATCAAGAACTTCGACTTCCGTGGTGTCCGTGAAGATCTTCGAACCAAAAACAACGAAAAACAGGATCGCCACCAGGGGACCCGCTATCGCGAGCACCGCTCCTGTGGGCACCCCGGGCTTGCGCATTGGAGGCGCCCTGTAATTGCTCGGCGCGGACCGACTCTCAGGACGCTTTCCGCCGGGTTTTCCACTGGGCTTTCCACCGAACTTTCCGCCGGGCTTT
>CAJWMA010000419.1 GCA_913042995.1 uncultured bacterium
AGCCGCTTTTCTCAGGACGCGCCGCTCCAGGCGCAGATGGTAAGTAGCCCGCGCTCTTCTAACAAGGGAAACCCCGGGTTCACTCGAAGAGCCGGGCCGGAATAATAAGGGGCGATTTTTTTTCGCAGAAGGTATTCTGTAAAAAAACAGGGGAGCGAGATATGTGGATGAATCTTCCAGGATTTTTGCGAATACAGTTGGCCATGATTGCGAGCCTGGCGCTGTTTTTCATGGGCGCGGGAGAGGCCGTGGCCGCTGACACAATCAGCAAGACGGCGCTCCGAGCGGCGGTGAAGAGAGGAGCCGAGCTGGTCGTCGGCAGGCAGGAGAGCCTCGGACCCAGGGGAACAACCAGCAGCGAGTGGCCGTATGAGGGTGTCTATCGGGTTCGCAGCCCTGGAAAAAGAGGCGGGATCATACCTATGGGCTATCGTGTCGGTGGGACGGCGATCTGCTCCTGGGCCCTGCTCAAGATACCGGCTTTCAGGTCATCGAAGCTGACCCAGGCCGCGGTTAAGCGGGGCCGCGATTTTATCGTCGCGTCTTTGAAAGACCCGCTGATGTCGCCGGGCTTCAACAGCACCTACGATGTTCGCGGCTGGGGACATGCCTACGGCCTGCAGTTCCTGCTCGAGGCGAGGTCCAGCGGAAAGCTTGGCAGCAGGAAAGCCTTTGACGAGCCGATACGTAAGCTGGTGTCGATCCTCGAGAGTACAGAGATCGTTCGAATCGGCGGCTGGAACTATTCTCGCCGCGGGGGAGGCTCGAAGAGTTCTCCTCCATCCACCTTCATGACCGCGGCCACGCTGCAGGCGCTTTTCGCGGCCGCCGCCAGTGGGTTCAAGGTCGACCCGGATGTAGTCGACAGGGCCCTTGATTCGCTCGAGGATGCGAGGCTTGATTCAGGCGCCTTCCAGTACGCTACCTATCCCCGGGTGAAGAGCGGCAGGGGGTTTGAGGATGTTCCCGGGGCTGTGGGCAGGATGCCGCTTTGCGAGGTAACGCTCTACCTCGCCGGGCGGGGCAAGGTTGAGAGAATCCGCTCCAGCCTGGAGGCCTTCTTCGAGCATTGGGGGGAGTTGGAGAAGCGTCGCAAGAAGACGGGAACTCACGAGCCGCCCTATATGATCGCTCCCTATTATTTCTTCTTCGCGCATTATTACGCGGCCCAGGCCATCGAGCTGCTTCCCACCAGGCTGCGGACCGCCTACCGGCAGCGGCTCTACAAGCTCCTGTGGAAGATCCGCGAGAGCGATGGCGGCTGGAATGACCGTGTTTTTGAACGCAGCAAGAGCTACAGCACGGCGATGACCATCCTGGCCATTTTGCAGCCTGGGCTCGATAAGCCAGCCACCTGGAAGAAAAAAAAATAGTCAGAAGCCGTTTCCGGTCTCGTCTGCTCATTGGCTGTGCAAATTGATGCCATCTGGAGGAACTGGCTGCTATCCTTGTATTAACTGAGGATCATCCAGTTTGTTGGCTTGTGTACTGGATATCTGTGTTTATTCGGCGCCTAACGGCAGTTGGGGAGAGGTTTACATGATGGCGAAATTATTCAGACGAGCCGCCTTCACGGCGGTTGTCATTGTTTTCGGGTATTTCAACTCGACTTCCGCTCAGGATCTCATCATCAGCGAGCTCATGGCCGTCAACAACGGTACGATCGAAGATGAAGATGGGAACACCCCGGATTGGATCGAGCTTTTCAACGCGGGTAACTCGACCCAGAACCTCTCAGGCTATTATCTCTCCGACGATCCCCTGGTTCCCGAGAAGTGGCGTTTCCCGAGCGTGTCCATCGCCCCGGGCGGCTTCCTGGTGGTTTTCGCTTCCGACAAGGATCGCCGAGATGCCGGCTCTGAACTGCACACGAACTTCAAGCTTAGCTCATCCGGTGAGTTTCTCGGCCTGTTCGCCTCCGATGGGGAGACGATCGTCGACCAGATCGCTCCTTTTCCGGAATTGATAGCCGGCTTCTCCTACGGGATTTCTCAGAACGCACGGCAGATCGGCCTGGTCGGTTCGGAGGTCCCAGCCAGGGCCCTGGTTCCCACCAACGGCAACCTCGGCATGACCTGGATGGAGCCGGGCTTCGACGACTCAGGCTGGCTCTCCGGTGAGACAGGAGTTGGCTATGACCGAAACGCCACCTACAGGGGGCTTATCAACCTCGATGTCGAGGACCAGATGCGCAACGAGAACCTGGCCTGCTTTATCAGGGTCCCGTTTTCGCTGGAGGATGGGGTCAGCGTCAGCGGTCTCCTGCTGAGAATGAAATACGATGACGGGTTCATCGCTTTCATCAATGGGCAACGAATTGCCGGCGCCAACGCTCCGGCAGGCAACGGCAGCTGGAATACCGGCGCCACCTCGCTTCACGATGACGGAGAGGCTGTTGAGTTCGAAGATTTCGCCGTGGCCGGCGGCGCGAATTTTCTCAGGGATGGTGAAAACATATTGGCGATTATCGGGTTGAACGACAACCTCGGCAGTTCGGACTTCGTGATCATGCCTGAGCTGGTTGGCTTTGACGCCGGCGAGCTGAACCGTGATGAGCTGCTCTATTTTCCGCAGCCCACTCCGGGATCCGCCAACCTTCCTGGAGTCAGCGGGATCACGCTGCCGCCGACGGTTACGCCCGCCAGTGGAGTCATCATGGGAAACACTCCGATGACGATCACCTCGGAGTCGCCAACGGCCGTTATTCGCTACACTCGTGATGGATCTCTTCCCGGCGCCAACTCGACGCGCTATACGGGTCCGGTGACCATCACCTCGAGCTCGCGGATTCGC
>CAJWMA010000420.1 GCA_913042995.1 uncultured bacterium
TTGGTCTTCCCGATAGCCAAAGGAGTCGAGCAGCAGGATCTTGTCTTCAAGGCTCCGCGCTTTTTTGTAGTTCTTGATGAGCGCCGTGACCGCCTCGGGGTTTTCGAGGAGCTCGATGGTCTCCAGGGCTTTCTCGTAGTTGATCTTCGATGGGAGCAGGGTCGCTGCCGGAGGGATGAGTATCACGCTCCTGGGGTGATCCAGCACGCCCATGCGCACAATGAACTTGTTCAGCTCTTCTTCGCTCTCCGCTCGAATGAGAGCCTGCATGGTCTTGGCGTATTTCCGAGCTCTCGATGAACTCACCTCTTCCGCCTGCGCGTTGGCGCAGAACAGGATCAAGGCCGGGATGAACGGGAGAAAGCGCATAGGTGCCTCGCAGGGACCGCTTCTGGCCGGGGCCGTCCCGGCCGAAGAAACTATCTTAGCAGGAATTTCCGGACGGTTAAAAGATGAAGCTGCGGGGCCGCCTAGGCCATATAGCCCGGCTGGTAGGCGCGCTTGATGAGGGGTTCCGCTTCCGGTCGCCCGGTCACCTTCATATTTTCCGCATCCCAGTTCACCTTTCCGCCGAGGCGGACCGCGAGGTTTCCGAGGAGGACGGCCTCGGTGAGCTGGGCGGAGTAATCGAAGTTCGACAGAGCCGCCGGGCCGCCCTTACAGGCCACGATCCATTCCTTGTAGTGGCCGGGAGAGCGTGGCAGTGAAGCCTCGGGCGCCTTGAAGCCGGCGAAGTCTTTTTTCGGGAGCAGCTTGCCATCGCCCCAGTAGTGGGGAATGTAGAGCTTGCCCTTGTCGCCGACGATGATCGAGCCATTACCGGAGATCTTCTCTCCTTCGAAGAGCTCCGCCGGTGGGCGCTTGGGGCCATCGTACCAGGTCAGGTTGACGGCGGGTCGGCCGGGAATGGCGGGAAAGCGGTAGCGGATGATGCTCCAGGCCGGGGCAGATTCTTTAAAGAGAGGGGATGAGGTCGCTTCGATGGTCTCAGGCAGGCCCAGCTCGAGAGCCCAGTAGGCGATATCCCAATTGTGGCAGGCCATGTCGCCTAAGGCCCCCGTGCCGAAGTCCCACCATCCGCGCCATTTGAAGGGAACGTAGGCGGAGTGGTAGGGCCGTGTCGGGGCGGGCCCGAGCCACAGGTCCCAGTCCAGTCCGGCGGGAACCGGCTGCGATTTCGCCGGCCGCTTGACTCCTTGGGGCCAGATGGGGCGGTCCGACCAGACATGGACCTCTTTCACAGTCCCCAGTGTGCCGGCCCGGATCAGTTCGACCATGCGCCGAGAACCATGCTCGCCATGCCCCTGGTTGCCCATCTGGGTCGCGACCTTGTATTTCTTCGCCGCTTCGCGCATGAGACGGGCTTCGGAGACCGAGTGGGTCAGGGGCTTCTGGCAATAGACGTGTTTGCCCAGCGCCATCGCCATCAGCGCGGCCGGGGCGTGGTGATGGTCCGGGGTAGAGACGGTTACGGCGTCGAGCCCTTTTTCCTTCTCGAGCATCTTGCGATAGTCGGCGTAGCGGGCGGCATTCGGGTAGCGTTTGAGTGACCCCGCGGCCCGGCTGCTGTCGACATCACAGAGGGCGGCGATATTCTCGCTGCTGACCCCGGCGAGGTCCGAGGCCCCCTTGCCTCCGGCTCCGATGATGCCGATGTTGAGCTTCTCGTTGGGAGACTCTCCACCCGGAAGGATGTTGAAGCTTCCACAGAGGGCCGAGCCGGCGGCCAGCGCGCCGCTTTTGAGTAACGATCGTCTTGAAAGTCTACGGGCCATGGTTTCCTCCGCCGGGGGGTTCCTTTGAGTTTACGGCTATTGATCGTCCACACCCGGGCACGCTCATGCAAACCAAAACCTTCCCGGGCAAGCGCGCTGAGCCGCCGTCGCCGCTCTCTTCCTTGAATGAGCCTGAATCTTCGTGATAATGGTTCTGTCGCCTCGTGTCTTCTGGCGTCGACAACACCAGGTCATATCGTTTCCAGGGCTGACTATGCGCGAATTAAGCAGAGCACTATTTACGGCCACGGTTCTTTGCCTTGCCGTTTTTCCTGCCGCGGACGCATCTGAGGAGCTCTTCCGTAAGAAGGTCGCCCCGGTCTTCGAGCGGCGGTGTCTGGGTTGCCACAGCGACAGCAAGCGAAAAGGGAAGCTCTCGATGGCTTCTCGCGCCGCGCTTCTCGAGGGCGGCCGGAAGGGGCAGGTCGTTGTTCCGGGCGATCCGGCGGCCAGCCGTCTGCTGCGGCTCATTACGCCGAAAGATGGCAAGGCGAATATGCCGAAGAACAAGGCTCCTCTTTCGGAGGCGGAGCTCGCTGCGGTCGGAGAGTGGATCAAGGCGGGCGCTCCCTGGCCGGAAGGGCTGGCGCTCGGCGAGAAAAGCCCGGCGGATTTTAACTGGTGGTCGTTCAAAAAACTCGAACGTCCGGCGGTTCCTCGCATCGAAGGGTCCGGCTCCGCCTGGATCCGCACCCCCATTGACGCCTTTATCCGGTCCCGGCTGGATGCGAAAGGCCTGACCCCGGCCCCCGAGGCGGACCGATTGACTCTTATCCGCAGGCTGTCTTTCGATCTGACCGGGCTTCCCCCGGCCTCGGAAGAGATCGAGCGGTTCCTTGCCGACAAATCCCCCAGGGCGTACGAGGAGCTCGTCGACCGGCTGCTGGAGTCGAAGCACTACGGGGAGCGTTGGGCCCGGCACTGGCTCGATGTCGTCAAGTACGCCGACACCTGCGGTTACGACAAGGACAAGCTGCGTCCCAACGCCTGGCCTTACCGGGATTACGTCATCCGG
>CAJWMA010000421.1 GCA_913042995.1 uncultured bacterium
TTGCGGCTCTCTTCGTTTGTTCGTTCGGGTTCGAGGCCGCTGCCCAGGGACTGCCCGGGAGAGGTGCGGGCATAGGACTCCGTTCGAGCCGCCAGGCGACCTCTTCTGTGAGAGGACCGATTAGAGGAGCTGTCCAGGTTGGGGCGGCTGGTGTTGGTGTCTCCCAGGGAGCTCAAGCCGGGCAAGCCTATACTGGGGGCTACAATGGAGCCCTGTTCAGCTCGCCATGGCTGCTGCCCGGTTGGGGTTGGAATATTCCCCAGGGCTATCTTGCCCGGAGCTACCCGGCCTACGGAGGCTACCGCGGAATGGGTTTTCTTCCCCCGGTAGCGATCGAGCCGAGGCTTGGTCTGCAGCACAGCTATCCTTTCTCCTGGCAGATGGGGATTCAGATGCCGGTCGATGCCTCTCCCCTGGCAACACCCAGCCTGGGGCCATTTGAGGGAGTCGTTCGATCGCAGGAACGCGCCGCTCGTCTCGGTAGCCCGGCCGCCAGGAATGGCGTGGCGCTGCTGCGCAAGGGCAAGTACAGGGATGCCGGCCTCCTGCTGGCGGGAGCCTACCGCGACAGCGATGATCCGATTCATCCTCTGCTGCTGGCCGAGGCGCTCTTCGGGCTCGGAAAGTACCAGCATGCTGAGCTGGTGCTCCGCAAAGCTCTCGAGTCAGAGGGAGCCTTCGCTGTTCTTCCAGAGGATGTAGCTGGACACTTTCCCTCGGCGAAAGCTTTCCAGGACCGTCTCGCCGAGCTCGCCAGCAGCGGCAAGCACAAGCTCCTCAGCGCCTACATGTCTCTCTTCGCCGAAGATGGATCCGCCGGAGTCGCCGCCCTGCTCGCTCTGGCGAAGGCGGATGACCTCGCCGCCGGGCTTTATCGTCACTACCTCGACCGGGTCTTCGGAGCCGCAAAACCCGAGGACGATGCTCCCGCCGAGGGTGCGGAAGAGAAGTAATCTTCTTTGCGGGCGCGCGGCCTGCGCTGTCCGGGCCTGTTCTTTATGCGGAGCACGGTAGATGTTGAGATACCTCATTTTCATAGGCATTGGAATGGTGGTAGGTTTCCTGCTGGCGAGAGCGCTCTACTTTCGCCCGGAGGATGATGCGGACGGCAAGGGAGATGCTTGAGGGAGGTCCTGCTCTGCTGGCCGAGGGTTGATGAGACAGGTCAATCCTTGTCGATGTTGCGGATGACCTCTTTTGCTCCGGCCTCGATACGAACCTGGATGGGTTTTCCCACCAGCCGCGAGTTTCCGTAGTGAAGCAGGGTGTAGGTACCCGGGGGCAGACCATCAAATACGTAGTTCCTGTCATTATCGGGTTCCGCCTGGCGCTGGAGGTTCTTTCCCATCAGGAGCAGTCGATCCCGTCTTCCGCTGATCACGGGAGTGCTCAACTTGCCCTTGAGCGATGCTCCGCTCAGCAGGGTCACCTTCAGTGAAGGCCGCTCCTCGGTCTCGTCCGCCAGGGACAGGCTGAGTGGTTGGTGGGGAAGGTATCCCGGATGATCCAGGGCCAGGGTCCAGGAGCCTGTTGTGAGCCCCGAGATGCGGGCCTTTCCTTTGTCGTCCGTCAGGAAGACGCTACGATGCGGAGTCGAGGGGGACTTCCCTCCGGTGACCTGCAGGTAGACCGAGATACGGCAACCTTCAATGGCTCGCCCCTCCTGATCTTCGACAGCGAGCTCGATCGAACGGCCCCGGGAGAGCTTGAGGTCCAGTCTCGACGAAATTTTCTCTTCGCTGATGGAGAGAATCCTGATGAGCGGCAGGTAGCCGTTTGCCGAGAGCAGGAAATCATATTTTCCCCTGGTCAGGCCGCCGATGAAAAAACGCCCGCCGGAGTTCTCGAAAACCGTCTCCCTGGGCTGCCCTGGTTTTTCGCCTGTTTCTCCAACTGGAAGAATCGTGATGGAGAAATCTTCAAGCGGGTTTCCTGTCGAGTCATCTTTGACCCCGCCTTCTACCCAGCCGTAGCGCTCGAGAACAAAGTCATTCTCCTCGGGAGGTGAGACGCTGTTTTTCGTCAACGGAAGGTGGTCGGCAGCCTCAGCCGTAATCCTGTAGGGGCCGGGCCCCAGGCTTCCCAGTCGAAAGCGCCCGTATTTGTCGCTGAAGGTCTGGCGGCGGCTTCGCTTGCGATGGCCGTTCCTCAGGTCCCTGGCCGAGATGGTCGCGCGGAGAGGTTCTCCCAGATGGTTCCTTACCTGCCCACTAACGGCCCGCTCCGCCGTGAAGAAGATCTCGTGGAGCAGACTCTCTCTCTCTCCAAGGCGCAGCGGTTCGCTCTGGTAGGGGGCGAAACCGGCGGTGTCGCTTCGCAGAACATATTCACCTTTCGCCAGCCCGGCCAGGCTGTATTCTCCGTTCGCATCACTGATGGACGAACGGTTGAGCTCTGCCAGTTCACCCTCCTCAACCCGCAGAAGCATCAGCTTGACTCCGGCCAGCGTGAGGCCGTCCGGGAGCCGTTCCTGGTCGAAGCTGATCTTTCCGCTGATCGTTCCTCCCGCCAGGAGGGTGATGGCCAGCTCGGGCTGCTCCCGGGATGGGTCCCCGATGATGAGCTCTGCCGGAGTGCTGCCCTGGTAGTCTTTGTGTTGAGCCCTGACCGTGCAGGCCTCGTCTTTCGGGGTGGAGTCGAGTCCGAGATGGAAGCGTCCCTTCGAATCGGATTCTCCCACCGCCAGGACAAGACCGTTTTGCGAGTTCAGCATCAGCTCGATCGTCGCTTCGGCCACGGGAGCCCCCGCTTCATTTCTCGCGATGCCCCGCAGCCTGCCGGCGC
>CAJWMA010000422.1 GCA_913042995.1 uncultured bacterium
GCCAGGACCTCCTTGCGGCAGAACCCGATGGCGTTCTCGAGAACCCCGGCTGCTTCCGACGGAACCGGATTCTCCTGCAGCAGAAGAGCCTGGCCCCAGCACAAGAGGGCCTGGGACTTGAAGAGGGCCGCCGATTCCGCATCCGCGCCGCCGGAGCTGTAGGCGCCGAGCTTAACGGCAGCGGCTGCATAGGAGCCTCCATTGAAAAGAGAGATTCCCTCGTAGTAGACCGCCCTGGCGGCAAACTTGTGCCTGGGGTAGGTCTTTGAGAACGCTGCGAATTCGGTCGCGGCATTCGACAGCAGGGCCGCCCCCCCCTCTCCAGCAGACGAGCTCGATTCAAAAAGGGAGATTGCCCGGTAATAACTGGAGTCGGCTGCCTGCGGAGCCTTGGCGGCAATGAGATCAGAATAGTGTTTGTTAGCCTGTTGCCATTCTGAGCGCCGATGGAGAATCCTGGCCAGGAGCCAGGCCGCATCCGCCCACAGGGAGCTTTCCTTCATGGCCGGCGCTGCCAGGGCGCGAAGGCTGGCAAGGGTGGCCTTCTCATCCGGCTTCGTGCCGGCCTTCTCAGCCGCCCGGTCGAGTTGGTAATTCCCCAACCCGAGGAAATACAAGCCCCTGTCATAACCCGTTATCTTTCGGTACTGCCCGGCACTGGTCAGCAAGACCCCCAGCACCTGAACCACCTGCTGGTGCTGACCCGCATTGTAGTGCGCCTCGCCCTGGGAGGTGAACGCCATCAGGTGAGTTGAAAGAGCCGCCGGACGCTGCCCGGCAGCCACCGTCTTGAGAGCCGCCAGGCGAATCGCGGCACATTGCCCATAAGCCTCCGCGGCTTCGCCATATCGCCCCGAAGCCTTGGGAGAAGCCTCGGCCAGAGCCTCGAGGGACCGCCCGAGATAGAAATTAGCATCTCCTGACCAGCGGCTTTCCTTCTGGGCTCCGGCTATTTTCAGATCGGCAACAGCCTTTCCATGCTGCTTGAGCCGATTGTAGCAATAGCCCCTGGCAAAATGCGATTCCAGCGCATCTTCGTGCTTGGGATAGCGTTTGATGAAATCGCCGAAGGTGGCCGCTGCATCCTGCCAGTTCTTCTGCCTGTAAAGGCGGCTGGCGGTATTGAAAAGAATAGCTGCCTGCCTGTTCTTTTGAGTACCCTTCCTGGTGCCTTGGGAGAAAACCTCGGCGGAAGTGAAAAGAACCAACAGCAAACACAGCGCCCTGCATATAGCGGGCGCACTGCAGACCTGAAAACTGCAAACAGCCTTCATCCTCAGGAACTCCTTTATCCTGCACTTCTTTATTTCAGAGCCTCAATCAGGAAGAAGCGCATTTTTTCACACAATGGAATCCAGTTCCAGTCTTTATGAACCAACGTCGGAATCCGGCGGACGGCGAGAACCCCCCGCGCGCGCCTCAACGCTTGTCTGAAATGCGCAGATTGGATTAGAATGGGGTCTCCCTTTTCAAAAACAAGCAACCTTCTGAAAGAAACGAGGAAAGAACATGACGACAAAAGCAAACCGCCGTGAATTTCTCGGCCGTACAGCACTGATCGGAGCAGGCCTTGGACTGGGTCCTCTTATCGCCACCCCGGAAACCGAAGCCGCCCCCGCGCCGATCTCAAAAGCGCCCCTCTACAAGATCTCCCTGGCCCAGTGGTCCCTCCACCGGACCCACCGCTCAAAGAAGCTCGACAATCTCGACTTCGCCAAAACAGCCAACTCCCTGGGGATCGACGCTGTCGAATACGTCAACCAGTTCTTCAAGGACAAGGCGAAGGACAAAAAGTACCTCGCCGAGATGAAGAAACGTGCCGCGGGCGAGGGTGTCTACAGCGTCCTGATCATGATTGACGGCGAGGGCGCGCTCGGCGACCCGAAGGACGCCGGCCGTACCGGAGCCATAGACAGACACAAGAAATGGGTTGAGGCCGCCGCCTATCTCGGCTGCCACTCGATCCGGGTCAATGCCAGCAGCCGCGGATCCTATGAAGAGCAGGTCAAGCTGGCCGCAGATGGCCTGCGCCGACTCACCGAATTTGCAAAACCATACGGAATCAACGTGATTGTCGAAAATCACGGAGGACTCTCCTCCAACGGCGCCTGGCTCGCCAGCGTCATGAAGACCGTCGATCACCCGGGCTGCGGAACCCTGCCGGACTTCGGCAACTTCCACCTCGGCGGCGGCAAGCAGTACGACCGCTACAAGGGCGTCACCGAGCTCATGCCCTACGCCAAGGCGGTGAGCGCCAAGTCGCATTCCTTCGACGCCAACGGCAACGAGACGAAAACCGACTACATGAAGATGATGAAGATCGTCATCGACGCGGGCTACCACGGCTACGTCGGCATCGAATGGGAAGGCGGTAAGCCCGGCGAACTGGAGGGCATCAAGCTCACCAAGAAGCTGCTCGAGACCTGCCGCGACAAGCTCAGCGGAGCCTGAGAGAGGAAAACCCGGCTTGGCCGAGAAACAGAAATACCGTGAACTGACCCCCGCCAGCCTGGTCGGGGGGATCCTGGTCGGGTTGCTCCTCAATATGGGGATCTGCTTCGCCGGGCTCCAGATCGGTTTCACCATCGTCGGCTCGACGGTGGCGGCCGTGCTCGGTTTCGGGCTCCTGCGCGGCGTGCTTCGCAAGGGTTCCATTCTCGAGGTGAACATCTTCCAGACTGTCGCCTCATCGGTCAACACCGTCAATGCGGGGGTCATCTTCACCATCCCGGTCCTTTTCCT
>CAJWMA010000423.1 GCA_913042995.1 uncultured bacterium
TCTACGCCACCAGCAGGACCGGGACCACCGGCAAGGAGATGGACCTGGAGATGCGGGAGCTGACAGGATTCCTCGCCAGCGCCAGGGAGACCTGCGGCATGCCGATCGCCGTTGGCTTCAGCATTTCGACAAGGGAGCAGGTCGAGGCTCTCGGCGGCCATGCCGACATAGCGGTCGTCGGTACACATTTTATCCGCGTCTGGGAGGAGGGCGGCACAGCTGCTCTCGAGGCGGAGCTCAACAAGCTCACCGGGTCCTGAGCGGAGGGTGTCTCAGAGACGGTGCAGGTGGAAGCCGCCGTCGAGATCGATAGCGGCTCCGGTGGCGAAGTCGAAGTCACCGCCGACAAGGGCGCGCACCGCCCTGGCGACATCCTCCGGCTGACCCCAGCGTTTGAAGGGAGTCAGGCCCTCGGCGAAGAGCTTGTCATATTTTTCCTTCGCTCCAGCGGTCATGTCGGTGGCGATGATGCCCGGGCGGATCTCGTTGACCGGGATGTCATGTTCGCCGAGCCGGTCGGCGAAGAGGCTTGTGAGCATACCGAGGCCGGCCTTGGCCAGGCAGTAGTCACCGCGCAGCACGCTGGAGGTGTATTCCGAGAGGCTCGATATGTTCACGATGTAGAGCTTCCGGCCGGGGTCGGCCTGGCGCTCTTCGACCATCCAGCCGGCGACCGACTGGGTGAGGAAGAAGGGTCCTTTGAGGTTGACGTCGAGGGTCCGGTCGTAATGCTCCTCGCTCGATTCAAGGAGGTCGACCCTCTCCCTTGGCGCCAGGGCGGCGTTGTTGACGAGCACATCGATCCGGCCAAAACGAGACCGGGTCTCTTCGATCATGTTCGCGCGGTCCTCGGCGCTGGAGATATCGGCCTGGGCCACCAGCGCCTCCCGCCCCTCCCTGGCGACCAGGGCGGCGGTCTCCTCGGCCGCCTCGGCCTGGGAGACGAAGTTGACCACGATATCGTAGCCTGCCGAGGCCAGCTCTACGGCGATGGCGCGCCCGATTCCGCGTGAGGCGCCGGTGACGAGGGCAACTGGGCTGTTTGAGGACAAGGATCTGCTCCAAACTGGGGGAGGTTTCTTTCTCGACGACCAATTATTACCTCATCCCGGCCCCGCGTGAAAGGGCCGGGCGTGATGGAGACGCGTTGAGGCCCGGGTTTCTTTACTCTTGCGTGAACCGCTGGGGAAGGATAGTTTTCGCAGCATGACTCAGGAAAGCACCAACCCGGAGGCTGTCGGCGAAGCGGTCAGAGTTCGTTTCGCTCCTTCTCCAACGGGATATCTCCACATCGGCGGCGCCAGGACGGCGCTTTTCAATTATCTCTTCGCCCGTCAGTGCGGGGGAACCCTGGTGCTGCGCATAGAGGACACCGATCGCGAGAGATCCACTCCGGAGGCGACCCAGGCGATTCTTGACGGGATGCGTTTCCTGGGCCTCGATTGGGATGAGGGCCCCGAGGTTGGCGGTGACTACGGTCCCTATTTCCAGTCGGAGCGTGATGGCCTGCACCGGGAGCTGGTCGAGCGGCTGCTTGCAGCCGGCAAAGCCTACCATTGCTTTAAGACTTCCGAGGAGCTGGCCCGTCTCAGGGAAGAGCACCGGGACGCGGCCAGCTTTACCGCGGCGGTCAGGGAGGATCTCGACCCTGCCGAGGTGAGCTCACGGCTCGATGCCGGCGAGAAGGCGACGGTGCGTTTCCGGGTTCCCGAAGGCGAGACCGTCATCGACGACCTGGTTCGGGGGGAGGTTCGGGTCAGCAATAGTGACATCGAAGATTTCGTGATCGCCCGCGCCGATGGCAGCGCGGTCTACAACCTCGCGGTGGTCGGAGATGACAACGGCATGGGAATCACCCACGTCATGCGCGGCGAGGACCATCTCTCCAATACGTCGAAGCAGCTCCTGCTCTTCGAGGCTCTCGGTTTTTCCGTCCCGCGCTACGCCCATATCTCCCTGATCCTCGCTCCTGGCGGGGGCAAGCTCTCGAAGCGGCATGGCGCCGTCTCGGTTACAGAGTACGAGGAGAAGGGCTACCTGCCCGAGGCGATGATCAATTTCCTCGCCCGCATGGGCTGGTCCTATGACGACAAGGAGGAGATCTTCTCTCTCGAGGACCTGGTGGAGAAGTTCTCACTCGATGGGGTCTCAAATTCCGGCGCGGTCTATGACCTCAAGAAGCTTGATCATCTCGGCGGGCACTACATGCGCCAGCGCCCCCTGGAGGAGCTGGTCGAGATGTCGCTGCCCTTCCTGCTTCGATCCGAGCAGGTCCAGATCGACCTGGAGGAGGTGGTCAGCGGCGGCGGCGGACGAGAAAGATTCGAGGCGATCATCGCCCTCGAGCAGGAGCGGATCAACAGGCTGGAGGAGCTGCCTGAGCGGGTCGGCTACTACTTCGAAGATCCCGAGGAGCCCGACAAGGGCGCGCGCAAGGCCCTCAGAAAGAAAAAAGATTCTGTGCCGCTGGTGCAACGCTACTGTGAGAGTCTCACCGCCCAATTTCCCGATGGATGGAGCTCAGGCGACCACGAGGTTCTCGAGGAGCACGTAAAGAGCTTTCTCGAGAAGGAGGACGCGGGCCTTGGAGATCTCGCGCAGCCGGTTCGGGCCGTCCTCACCGGACGCGGGGCGACGCCGGGCTTGTTCGAGGTGATGGCGATCCTCGGCATGGAGACCTGCCTGCGGCGGCTCGGGAAGCTGCAGGAATGGGTCGACAAGGCT
>CAJWMA010000424.1 GCA_913042995.1 uncultured bacterium
GGCTCGACAGGAGCTCGAGGGCGAGATCGCGCAGGTCGCCCTTCATCATGGGCAGGACCTTCAATACCTCCCCCGGAATCCGTCCATCCTCGTAAGCACCGAGGGCGCCGAGGCAGGCGCTCCCCAGGCTGTCCCCGGCGCCGCTTTTGAGAACCTCCAGCAAGGACCCGACCACCTCCGGGCGCTCGATCTCTCCCAAGACCCTGGCGATTCTCTCACGCTCTGAATTCGAAGCTCCGGCATCGACCAGCATCTCCCTGGCCTTCTTGAGCGCCTCGCCATCGCCGGCGCGAAGACGGAGCTCGAGAGAGGCTCCTCCCGCATCGAGAAGAGCCGCCACGAGAGCGCGCGGCAGCTTCGGAAGCGTCCGTCCCGAGAAGGCCTTCTCGAAGCCCGCGACCAGCCGTTTCGAATCCTCCTTGCCGGGAGCCTGCTTGAGCATCCCGAGACAGGCCGCCCACCCCGCCTCGGTTTCCATTACGGCAAACCGCCGCATGACCCGCGAGACCAGGTGCTCGGCAGCCAGGCGGCGTTTCCAGAGCGCCGCCTTCGCGAAAAGAGCCACCACATCGTCTTGATTTGCCTCGAGCTTTGATTCGATCGCCCACCACAACAGCAGCGGAATGTGTACATCGCCTGAATCGTCATCGTGAGCGCAAAGCGCCTCGACCAGGCGCAGGCAATCCGCCGCCGCCAGCCGCCTGGCAGAAGATGCTAGCTGGCTCCTGACCTCGAGCGCCTTCTCCGCGGTCGCCAGCTCCACGAGACGGTCCACCAGGGATCCAGACACCTGGCGCTCGTCACAAATCAGCCGGATGGCCCACCGCCGCACATGCTCATCAGGGTGAGAGAGCGCCCGCCGGGCCAACCTGTCATCGAGCGGTCTTCCAAAACCCAGGCTCCAGAGCGCCTCGAGCGGGCGAAGGCCGGAGAAGAGCTCCTTCTCAAGCGTCTTGCGGGTCGCCTCGTCTCTTCTCTCTCCGAGCAGGCGGGATGCCTGCTGGCGAATCCAGCGATCCGGGCTCGAAAAAAGAGCGGTCAGGGCGGCTGAGCTGAGCCGGGAAAAGTCCCTCGGCGGACTTCCGGGCGTTTCCTTGCCGATAAGCCGATAGATTCTTCCGGTGCCCCGGGCAACCCGGCCGGCGTAGTGGCTCGAATGGTCGATACGCTGCTCGTGGAAGTCGGCCACGTAGATAGCCCCGCCGGGTCCCATCTCGATGTTGACAGGCCGGAACCACTGGTCGTCAGTCTTCACCGGACGATTGACATCCCGCGTTCTGAAGCTCGATCGGTCCCTCGACACCTCGCTCAATACGACCTGGCCTGTAACCGGCTCAACGCCGAAGAGCCGGCCGCGATAGCGCTCGGGGAGCGCCTCGCCCTCGTAGATCACCAGGTCGTGGGTGAAGCGTGAAGACGAGTTGTGATCCATGTCATCAAAATACCCGAAGGTGAAGAGGTTCGAGAGCCGGCCGTGCTTCTGGAAACCCTTGCGGTAGTAGCCGCCCTGCACGTAGTGGAAACCACGGGAGTCTCCCCAGTTGGTGCCGGAGTAGATCCGGCCGCCGGAGTCGATCTCGATGCCGAAGGTATTGCCGCCGCCCTCGGCGAAGACCTCGTAGCGCCGCTCATGCGGATGGTAGCGCCAGATGAGCTGTCCCATGGTGTGTACCGGCTCAGCCTTGCTGCCGGGAGCGCGAACCCTGGCGGTCACCGTGCTTCCCTGCGCGGCGTAGAGCCAGCCATCAGGCCCCCAGCACAGGCTGTTGACTACGGAGTGAGAATCTTCGAGCCCGAAACCTTCCAGCCGCACCTGCGGATCGCCATCGGGCACATCGTCGCCATCTTTATCGGGATAGAAGAGCAGGTAGGGAGGATTGAGAACCCAGACACCCTCCCGGCCTCGGGCGAAGCTGGTGGCGATGTTGAGACCGTCGAGAAAGGTCTTCTGTTTCTCGAAATAGCCATCGCCGTCGAGATCTTCGTGAATGGTGATCCGGTCCCGCCCCCGTACATGGCCGGGCGGAGCGGGCGGCACCTTGTCGTAGACCGTGCGCAGGAACTTGTCACGGCTCAGCGGCTTGAGACCGGCCGGGTCGGGATACTGGCGATACTGGAGAACCCAGAGCCGACCACGCTCATCGAAATGGAAGCACAGCGGCTGGGCGATGTCGGGCTCGGCGACGACGAGCTCCAGGCGAAGATCATCGGGAAGCTCGAAACGGCGCAGAGACTCGCGGGGGGACACCGATTCGTTGTCTCCCTTGCGCCGAAGCAGGTAGCCGTCGGCATCCTTGACCTTGTCGACCTTCGAAAAAAGCTTCTCCTGCGGAACCTCTTCGGCCTTCGCCGAGGCCCAGGACGGGTCATCCCCGAAACGGCGCTGCCACTGTCCCTCGAGACGGATCCCCTCCCCGCCCGCGAGAAACGTCGGCGGCGCTATGGAGAAATTGGTCCGGCTGCCGCTGGAGTAAACCCGCACCGCCACGATGTTGACCTCGCCGGGACGCAGAACGCCGGCCGGCAAGCTGAAGCGGCCGCTCTCACCCAGACCGCTGCGGTAGCGCGGCGGAAAAGTCCCGGTGGCCCCTACCCGCCTCCCGTTGACGAAGGTCTGCCGGGCATCATCGACCGGCTCGACAAAGAACATCGTATCCCTGCCGGCCCAGCTCGCCGGGATCTTCACCGCGCACCGGAACCAGGCGAAGCCGCCGGACTTTTTGA
>CAJWMA010000425.1 GCA_913042995.1 uncultured bacterium
CTCTTGGCGTATCCTCTTTGATCATCATGGTCCTGATATTCCCGCCGCGAAATCAGACCTCGTAATCTTCGCGCTCTACCAGTCGGAGGCCGGGGGAACGTATTTCACTTTTCGATAAAAGACGCGATCTTCTCCGGTTCGGTGCTGCCAAGCTGGAGCACCTCGTCATCGTGGTGGATAATCTGCACGGCCCTGCTGTTCATGCAAAGCCATAATTGTTTCCGGTTACCCAGGGGGATATCAACCGCCTTGACGCTCTTGATCTCAGCGAGGGGAATCGTTTTTTTCAGGTAGCCGAATCCAAGCCGGGCCTCCAGGTTCTCCCCGGTTACCTGGATCGTCAGCGGGTTCATGAAACAGGGAATCAGGATGGCCCACGGCAAGAGAAAGACGGTCTGTATCCAGAGCCCCAGGGTAATGAACCAGCAGGACAGGCCCGCCATGAACAGGGTACAGAAGGACATCCACACTGACCGTTCCGTTTTGCTGTAGACGACCTCGGAAGAATCCATGGATTCAATTGGAACCGGAAGGCTCCGTTTCCTCAAGAGTGATCCCCGGCCTCGCCTTCATGAGAACAGAGGCCAGCGCATCCGGATCAGACGTACCCACGTTGAAGGATTGGCCATCGGTACCGGTTAACTGCAGAGCGTGCGGGCCGCAATACAGTCCCGGCGAAGAAGCCAATTCACGCACCCCCATGGATTTGCTGGAATAGACTGTCGTATTCCCGTTAATCATTTCCCAGCTATGCAGACTATCTACACCCACCTGCTTCATGGTCTTGATCTTATCCAGGCGAAAGCGGAACTTCTGGGATATCCCCAGGTTCTTGAATGGTCCCCTCCAGATCTCCAGGTGTGTCCCGGTCACCCGGATCGTCCTTCGCCAGACAAGAAACCATAGCGGGAATGCGATCGTACATACAAACAGAGGAAAGAACCCCATCACAGCCGCGGCCAGCCATCTCCACCAGCCCAAATCCGGCACCCCCCCCTCCGTCGATAAGACCTGGTAAACAAAAAACCAGGGCGCGCAGAAAAAAACCAGCAATACAATTCCGCATCCCAGTCCCCGGGGATTCCATGTCTTTTTCTGGTAGATGACCTGGGAATCGAGCATGCGCATGAGCGCCCCCCGCCGCGGAGCTGGCTCCTCCGCTATAGTAAAATTATCTCGGCTGCCATTGGATGATTTTCTCGTAAGACGCACGGCTGAGGTAGTTGACTGTTGTAAGAACCCTGCTGCCGCCTGGAGCTATATCGCCTTCTAAACAGAACAGATGCAGGCAGAAGCCTTCCTTGTCGACCCCCTGCAGTACGATACAGACCTCCGGATCACTCTTGTCGTTCTCCACCATGGCCTTGATCGAAACATAGACATCGTCTTCGTCCGACATCTCTTCGATCAGCCTGGTAGCGATCTCGCTCACCTTCATTTTTTCTTCTTCTCTTTCGGTTGAGCGGGCTTTTTGCGCGGGCCGGGGAATTTGGGCGCTCCGCCGAGGTAGGGATAGCGGTCGAACTCATCGCCGCCGCCTTTTGCCCTCGGGTCGCCGCTCTTGGCGAGCTCCTTCATCAACTGCGCGGACATCTCCTTCACTCGCCCGGCGTAGGCCGCCTCGCCCGCCACGTTGTTCAGCTGGTGGGGATCCTTGCTGAGATCGTAGAGCTCGTCGGCCGGCCGCTTGCCGAAGGAGAGCTCGTAGAGCTTTCGGTGATGGGCGTCCTTGTCCCTGTTGTTGACCATGTAGGTCTTGGTCGGACCGTTGTCGCAATCGGCGAGCCAGGCGCGCGAGACGCTCGCCTTCTCGTAGTCCGGTGTACCCGCCGGCCAGCGTTCGGGCTTGAAGTTCCGGATGTAGAGGAACTGGTGGGTCCGGATCGAACGGCAGGGATAGCCGCCCATGTCGGGCTTCTCCTGCCCGGGCACATGACGTTCCTTGCCGGTCAGGACGAACCCCCTGCCCGGCTCCACCTGCCCGGATTTTTTGCTCTCGAAAATATTCACCAGGCTCCTGCCCGTCATGTCGGCCGGCACCTTCACTCCCGCCGCCTCGAGAAAGGTCGGAGCGAGATCGGTCAGGCTGACGAAGTCATCGACCGTCCGGCCGCCCGCCACCTTCGCCCCCCAGCGCAGCGCCAACCCGACGCGCGCGCCGGTATCGTAGAGGTTGCTCTTGGAGCGGGGAAAGGGCAGGCCGTGGTCGCCGGTCATGAAGATGATCGTATTGTCGAGCTGGCCGTTCTTCTCGAGCGCGGCCACCGCGGAGCCGACCAGGCGGTCAAAGCGCTGCACCTCCCAGTAATAATCAGCCACGTCGCTTCGAACTTCCGCCACGTTCGGAAAACACGCCGGAACAACGACGTCATCGATCTTCATGCCGCTCTGCTCGCCCGAGCCCTTGCGATAGGGCCGGTGCGGATCGCTGGTTCCAAGCCAGAAGCAGAAAGGCTTTTCCGCCGGCACGGAAGAGAGGAAGACGGAGAAGTTCTTGAAGCGCTTGCCGGCGATGTTTCGCCCCCTGGTCTCGGTACGCCCGGGCCCCCAGGCCTTGCCGGTCGCGCCGGTATGGTAGCCGGCCTTCTCAAGCAATTCCGGGTAGGTCGCCAGCCGGTCGGGAAAAACGCTCCACAGGTTGCCGGCGCCGCCGAGGCGCCAGTGCCACTGCCCCGTCAGGATCGCTCCGCGCG
>CAJWMA010000426.1 GCA_913042995.1 uncultured bacterium
GATGGATCTCTGGTCCCGGGAGATTCCAGAGGCCACCGGTGAGGCCGTCCTGGAAGCCATCAAGGGGCTCCTTCAGCGCCTCTTTCCCTCAACTCCGCTGGACTACCGGGCGCAGCAGAGGATCTCCGAGCGCTCCGCCAAGACCATCTACATTCACTCCCATATGGATGACGCGACCTTCGATACCGACAGGATTAGGCAATGCTGCGTTGGCGTTCCGGGCCCGGATGGGGGAAACGTCCCCACTTGTTCCTACAACATCCTGTATCGAGGACGGGACTCCCGCTATTCCAGGGAGGAACTTCCGCCGCTTGATTCGTATCCAGGCGGCAAGAAATGGTAATTAACAGAGGATAGTATGCGTTTTCTTTTAATTGACAGAATTGATGAGATTCGTCCAGGCGAATTCGCTCGCGGCGTGAAGAACGTCACGATGAGCGAAGATTTCATGCAGGATCATTTCCCCGGACTGCCCATCTTCCCCGGCACCTTCACCATTGAGAGCATGGCGCAGCTGGGGGGGTGCCTGGCTGAATCGGCATATGAGACGGAGGGGGGGCAGCCCCGCCGGGCATTGCTTGCCAAGATCGACAAGGCGAAATTTTACGAGCCCTGTCGGCCGGGGGATCAGCTCGAGCTGCACTGTACGCTGGAGTCTGCGCTCGAAGGCGCCGCCAGGGTCAATGGGGAGGCCTTTGTAAAGGGCAGCCGCGTTGCGCGCGCTGAGTTGACCTATGTCCTGATGGAGGTCGATGTCGAAAAGGTTCATCAACAGAGAGAGGAGCTCTACCAGATATGGACAGAGCGCTTGAGAGCGGAAACGACCGAAAGGTAGTCGTCTCCGGTCTTGGCGGCATCGATCTGTCTGCCGAGCCGGATTCCGACGCTGGACTTGATGTCATTCCCTGGCTGAAATCCCCCAAGACGAAAAAGTTCATGGGGAAACAGGACCAGCTCGCGGTCATCGCCGCAGGTCGAGCCTTGCGTGATGCCGGAATCGAGGAGGGGGCGCTACTGGAAGGCGCAGGGGTCTATCTCTGCGTCGGCTACATTCCCTTCGAGCAACAGGACCTGGAGCCGCTGGTGCGGGACTCGACCGCAGCTGGGCGGTTCTGCATGGAGCGGTTTTCCGCCGAGGGTCTCGAGCAGGTCAATCCCCTGCTGACCTTTCGCTGCCTGCCCAACATGCCGATCTTTCATATCTCGATGAACTTTGGAATCCAGGGAACCTATTTCATTACCTATCCCGGAGTGGGCCAGTATTACCAGGCCCTGGAGCGCGCCGTGGGAGATCTTCGAAGGGGAGTGGTAGATCTTGCTCTTGTTGGGGCGGTAGCCGACCAGGATAATTTTTTAGTCCGGCATCATCTCCGGAGATTCTCTTCTTCCGAGGCCGGGACGGAGCCGGACTGGTCTGTTGTTCCTGATTCCGCCGGCTGCTTGTGCCTTGAGCTTGAAGACAGCGTGAGGAATCGGGGCGGAAACTCCCGCCTGGACCTTGTTTCTTTCGGTATCGAGTACGAGGCTCCGGATCTTCTTGCCGGGCCGTCGACGTATTCAGAGAAGATCACCCTGAACCGCCGTGCTGACGCGGCCGGGAACCGGCCATATCACGGGGCGGCATCGTTGCCCCTTTCGCTTTGCCAACTAGCTGGAGCCGGGACTGGGGAGGAAATCGTTCACAAGGTCAGCACCTTTGATGGTTTTGCGGCTACCAGTCGCTGGAGGGATCATGCCTAGGCGAGTCGCAATCACCGGGATCGGCGTGGTCTCGCCGCTGGGCATCAACCTCGATGAGCTCAGCTCAAATCTCCTCGATGGCGTTTCAGGGGCTGGCCCCATCACCGCTTTTGACCCGGCCAGCCTGCCGACGCGGATTGCCGCGGAGGTGGACGTAGAGTCCCTGTCGGAGCGCAGCAAGGACCGGAAGATCGCCTTCGCCAACGAGGCCGCGCGATTCGCGATCAACGATGCGCAGCAGGCGGGAAGGTCCATCTCCGGACACTACCCCGGGAAATCCGGAGGCCTCAGCCTCGGGATCGGGCTGGAGTTGTTCTCCATGCCGGACATGGTCGGCTTTATGAAGGAAGGAGAGGTCCCTGGAGGTTCCGAGGAAGAGAGGTTGACGTTTCTTCAATCCCCTTCGGACATTTGCCTTCACCAGATCTGCCGGGAGCATGGACTCGGCCGGCCGCCGATGACTCACATTTCAGCCTGCGCCGCCGCCACGGACGCGATCGGCCTGGCCTTCAGGATGATTCGCGACGGCGAGAGAGGCTGGATGCTGGCGGGGGGGACCGATTCCATGATCAATCCGATGGGGGTGGCGGGTTTCTGCAAGATCGGCGCGACGACCACCAGGAACGATGACCCGACGAAGGCCTCGCGTCCGTTTGACCGGGACCGGGATGGCTTCCTGCTTGGGGAGGGATCCTGCGTGTTCTGCCTCGAGCCGGCCGACGAGGCGGAGGCCAGGGGCGCGCGGATCTACGCCTGTATCGCCGGCTACGGCAACTCATTCGATGCCCATGGCATCAGCGAGCCCCATCCGGAGGGCGAGGGCGCGGTCCTGTCCATGCGCCGGGCGCTGGGCGAGTCAGGGATTCGACCGGAAGACATCTCCTACATTAACGCCCACGGGACCTCGACTCCCAAGAACGACCCCATCGAGAC
>CAJWMA010000427.1 GCA_913042995.1 uncultured bacterium
ATGCGCGACCTCGGTCGCGGCCGGGTCTTCAGGGTGGCGCCTCCGAACACCAAGTACAAGGTGCCCACCTTTGACTTCAAGACCGCCGAGGGAGCCGTTGAGGCGCTCAAGAACCCCAACTACGCGGTTCGCTATCTTGCCTGGACGGCCCTTCATGATATGGGGACCAAGGCGGAGAAGGCCCTGCTCGGGCTCTATGGCTCGGAGAATGTTCGCCACCGCGCCCGCGCGCTGTGGTTGCTCGGCAAGATCGAGGGCCGGGGGGCTCATTACGTGGAGCTCGCGGCCGGTGACAAGGATGAAGACATCCGGGTCGTCTCGATACGCCTCGCCCGTCAGCTCAAGCAGGACATGATCCCGTTGATCGCGAAGCTGGCCTCGGACACCTCCGCCCCCGTACGGCGGGAGTGCGCTCTCGCATTGCGTCGAGAAAAGTCCGACAAGGCGCCGGCGCTCTGGGCGCAGCTCGCCGCGGCTCACGATGGCAAGGATCGCTGGTATCTCGAGGCGCTGGGAATCAGCGCCGCCAATCGCTGGGATGAGTATTTCGGCGCCTGGCTCGAGAAATACGCCGACAAGTCATCTTCCGCCGCATCGCGAAATGATGTGGTCTGGCGTTCACGCGCCAAGGCGACCCCGGACCAACTCGCCGGCATCCTGGGCGGTCAGCTGGAAAAATCCGAGATTCCGCGTTACCTGCGCGCCTTTGATTTCCTCAAGGGGCCGGAGAAGGACGGAGCGCTGATCGCTCTCGCCTTCGGCGCCGGCAAGGATGCCGATCCAGCCAGGTTGCTGGTGGCGCAGGAGGCGCTGAAGCGCCTGGGCAACTTTGACCCGAAGAAGGACGCGAAGTACTCCAAGGCGCTCGATGGCCTGCTCGAGAGATCGAAGGGTTCCCCCCAATTTGTCGACCTGGTCAATCGATTCAGCATCAGCGCGAAGTATCCGGATCTCCTCGAGATGGCCATCGCTGACCCGTCCGGCCAGGCTGGAGTCGACGCGATTCGTATTCTCCTGGGGAAGAACGCGACCGAGCTGGTTACCAAGGCGCTCGATGGAGGAGATGAGAAGAAGACAGCAGGCATCGTTGAGGTGCTTTCCAATTCGGGCGAGAACCGTGCCGCGGGTATCCTGGCCTCTGTGGTCAAGGATGAGGACAGGAGCGTTGAGCTGCGGCGAAAGGCGGTCAAGGGACTCGCCCGGAGCCAGAACGGAGGCCGCGAGCTGATTCGGATGGCCCAGAAGGATGAGCTCGAGGCAGGCCTGCGCGCTTCGGCCGCGCTCGATCTGCACCGCTCCCGCGCGAAGGATGTGCGCGCCGCGGCCGCGAAGCTCTTTCCTCTTCCGAAGACGAAGAGCAACAGGGCGCTGCCCTCCATTGCCAAGCTCCTCGGAGCTCGTGGAGATGTGACGCGCGGAGCCGCGGTGTTCGCCAAGACCGGGACCTGCGGCAATTGTCACAAGGTCAATGGCGTGGGCAAGGAGGTCGGCCCGGACATGTCGGAGATCGGCGGCAAGCTGACTCGCGAGGCTCTGCTCGAATCGATTCTCTTTCCGAGCGCTGCGATCAGCCACAACTACGAGACCTATGTCGTGGTCCTGAAGAACGGCGAAACCCACAGCGGGATCCTCATCAGCCAGACGGCCGCGGAGGTAGTGATCAGGGGCGCCGACGCGCTCAACAAGAAGTTCGCGAAGGCCAAGGTCCTGGCGCTGAAGAAGGACAAGCTCTCTCTGATGCCTGCCGACCTGCAGAAGCAGATGAGCGCGCAGGAGCTCGTCGACGTTGTGGCCTATATGACGACGCTGAAGAAGGCGAAGAAATAGGCCCGGCTAATTGCCGATGAATTTATTAAAGGGCGCCAGCTGCGGATCGCTGGTGCCCTTCATGTGCTCGGCCAGCTGCCGACGGAAATCCGCGACCCGCTCCTTGTGGGCGGGATCGCCGATGAGGTTGTTGAGCGCATCGGGGTCTTTCTCGTAATCGTAGAGCTCTTCGGGGACCCGGTAGAGGAAGAGCTTGACGCGCTCGGCAATGGAGCTGTTGTCGGCGGCGGCGGCCTTCATGGCGGCCATGGTCAGGCCGTTCTGGGATTCGTTCTTGAACACCAGCTTGCCATCGGCCCAGCCGTTGTAGATGTAGCCCCAGCGGGGGGTGAGGAGGGAACGCATCGGGTAGTCTCTGCGGCCGGCGGTGCGGTGGAAGTGGGTGAAGACCCGGTCGCGGCCGGACTGTTCCTTGCCGCCCAGGAGCGGACGGAAGGAGCGTCCGTCCATCCCCTTTAGCGGCTTCAGGCCCAGGAGGTCGAGGACAGTGGGGGCGAGGTCGATGCCGCTGACCATGTTTTTCCGATCAACCGAGCCGGGCTTTGTCACCCCGGGCAGGCGGACGATCCAGGGTGTGCGTGTCGAGTGGTAGTAGCAGTTGGTCTTGGCGAAGGGCAGCGGCATACCGTGGTCGGAGAGGAACATGACCAGGGTGTTGTCGGCGAGCTTCGCCTTGTCGAGCTCCTCGAGGACAGCCCCCGTGATGCGGTCGGCCCGGCGCACCGAGGTGTAGTACTGGGCCATCTCGGTCTTGATCTTCTCCAGCGGCGGCAGGAAGCCCGGCACCGGGATGTCCCCGGGCTTGTAGGGGTTCTTGACCTCGGGAAAATTCGACGCCTTC
>CAJWMA010000428.1 GCA_913042995.1 uncultured bacterium
AGCTCCTGGCGGAAGGAAAGTTTACAGATGCTTTTGTAAAGGTTGTCGAGGATGCCGGCGCGAAGCTGGCTGAGTCCCTGCCGGCTTCCCGGGAGGTCAATCCCGATGAGCTTGACAACCATGTGCTTTTCTTCCATCCAAGACCCTGAGGGTCGCTTCAGCCACGCCCCCTGACAGGATCCGGCCGGCCATGAACAAAACGCTGAGTCTATCGGCCTTGCTGCTTCTTTCAGCCCTGCCGGCGTACGCGGCCCCCGAGATCCCGCCCCAGCCCGGGCCGCGCGAGTTTCTGCAGGACTACGCCAATGTGGTCAAGCCGCAGCATGCGCATTCGATCAGGGAATTACAGAAGACCGGGTTCGAGCAGGACGATACTCCCATCGTGGTTGTTACCATTCAATCGATGTGGGAATACGGCCAGCGGGGCTCTTCTATGGAAGCCCTTGCCGAGAAGTGGTTCAACAAGTGGCAGATCAGCAAGCGCGGAACGGAGGACGAGCTTATCAACAAGGGGATCCTCTTGCTGGTCAGCATCGTTGACCGGAAAAGCCGGATTGAGCTGGGGGCGGAGTGGGGAAGAGCCCATGATGCCCACTGCCTGAAGATCACGCGTTCGGTCATGATCCCGAGGTTCAAGAAGGGGGATTATTCAGGCGGCCTCCACGCGGCGGTCGTTGAGCTTTCGAAGATGGCGCGGCGGTCGGCGGAGGCAGAGGGGCTTCCAGCCATCAAGGAGACCCGGCAACCCGGCGGGCAGGATCTTTCGGGCAGGATTGTGGATGGGATGATGAAGGCGTCATTAGGCATCGATTTGCGGAAGAACCCGACGTGGAAGCAGATCATCAACATCGTCCTTGTGATCCTGGCGCCGCTTCTTTTCCTGGCCGCGGCGATTCTCGACGCTTTTTTCAAGGGCAGATTCAGCGCGGCCTGCAAGCTGGCAGGGGGGGGGCTGTTTGCCCTGGCGTTGCTTCTCGGCGGGGCCCCTTTCTTTGGCGCGGCTTTTCCCATGGCCTTGACATCGCACGCCCTCCTGGGAAAGAAGTGGTATCTGTGGTGGGTCGGGGTGGGGGTCGCAGTTGCTTGTCTTTTCTCTTTTGTCGACGATCCTGGCGCGGCGGGGATCTGGATCGTGCTGACCTTCTTCTTTGTAGGTCTTCCATGGACGCTCTTTTATGTCATGAAGCTGTTCTCTTTCGCATGGTTCTGTTGCACGAAGCAAAGCCTTGCCGTGGGGGCAATGGTTCTTGTGTACCAGGCTCGACCTGGGGGCGGCAAGGGGTTCTTCGAGTCCGCTAGCAGCGGGGATGGCGGGGGCGGGGGCGGCGGGTTCGGCGGCGGAGGATTTTCCGGGGGAGGCGGCGCCTCGGGCAGCTGGTGAGAGACGGAATGTTTTCACCGGAGGGTGGATAGGCATACAATGTTATCGTTTGGATGGGCGCTGGAAGCCGGACGGCAAGGACTCCAGCAGGTTCCTGTATCGCATGACCGAGAGAATCGGAGGCAAGCTGATGTCCTGTAGAAAGAAGAACCTGACCCGGAGGCGGTTTTTAAAAGGCGCCGCGACAGCCGCTACAAGCTTCGCGATCGCCTCTCCCGATCTGCTCGGCGGCCCCGGACGGACAGCGCCCAACGACAAGATGGGCGTCGCCTTCATCGGCTGCGGCGGCCGCGGAGGCGCCCAGGTAGGCGGTCTTTCAGGCGGCAACAACGTCGTCGGTCTCTGCGATGTGGATGACCGCCGAGCGGCGGGCTCCTTCAAACGTTTCGCCCAGGCGCCGAAGTTCAAGGACTTCCGCAGGATGCTCGACAAGGTGGGCAAGGAGGCCGATGTGGTGGCGGTCTCGACTCCCGATCACACCCATGCCGTCGCCTGCATGGCGGCTCTCAAGCTTGGCAAGCACGTCTATTGCGAGAAGCCCCTGGCCCACTCGGTGCACGAGGTTCGCGCCCTGATGGCGGAGGCCAGGAAGCAGAAGGTCGTCACCCAGCTCGGCAACCAGGGGCATTCATCCGGCGATATTCGCAAATGCGTCGAGTGGATTCGCGATGGCGCCATCGGCAAGGTGCACACGGTCCACGCGGCCTGCGGCGCTGTCCACACCAGGGTTAACGAATTACCGAAGCGCTCGGAGAAGCCGGCGATCCCCAGGGAGCTTGATTGGGATCTCTGGCAGGGGCCGGCCGCGGAGCGGAGCTATCACGGCATGTACCTCCCCGGCAACTGGCGCGCCTGGCGTCCCTACGGCAACGGGACGATCGGCGACTGGGTCTGCCACGTGGTCGATCCGTCCTTCTGGGCCCTTGACCTCGGCGCGCCCTCGAGCATCGAGGTCCTGGACATGGTTGATTTTGATCCGAAGAAACATATCGACACCTTTGCCAGGGGCAGCAGGATCCGGTTTGAATTTCCGGCGAAGGGCGAGCGCGGACCGGTCACGCTCTATTGGTACAGCGGGGTCACGAAGATTCCGCGGACGAAGGAGCTGGATCCCGGGAAGAAGCCTCCGGACACCGGAGCGGTGATCATCGGAGACAAGGGGGCGATCACCCACGGGTCGCACGGCGCGGGCGGTGTAAGGCTGGTTCCTGACGCGGCGATGAAGGCCTACAAGCAGCCGAAGCAGACCATTCCCCG
>CAJWMA010000429.1 GCA_913042995.1 uncultured bacterium
TTCAGCCGGGAGACAACCAGGCCGCGGAAACGCGAGCCCCTGGTCGCCAAGACGATAACCCCGCCGCCAAAGTTCGATCCGAAGAAAAAACGTAAGCTGAAGAGGGTCCACCAGATTCTCTGTCCGACGATCATCGAGAAGCCTCTCGTCAAGCTCAAGCCCCAGGAAATCACCACCGAGATCCCCAAGGGATCCGATCTCCACAAGATCTCCGACACCAACCTGGAGCTGGACTCTGCGATCATCGCCCTCGGAGTTGGAGCGGGAGGGTCCGGCGCCTACGGACATGACCGGGGCGTGGGTAAAACGAACGGCCCGGGAATGACCCAGGAGAGCGAAGACGCTGTTCTCGCCGCGCTGGAATGGCTGTACCGCCACCAGGACGCCGATGGCGGCTGGAAGGCCGCGGGCTTCAACAACGCCAGCGTACGCGAGAGACGCGGCCCCAGCGCCAACAAGGATTCCAATCGCTACCCGAAGGACATCGGCTGGGAAGAGAACAATGTCGGCGTCACGGCCCTGGCGATCCTCGCCTTCACCGGGTACGGCCACACCCACATAACGGGTAAACACGAACATTTCGTTGCCTGCCTCAAAAAGGCCGCCAGGTACATGCTCAAGCAGCAGACGATGCGTACCGGCGATCCGGCCAGGGACGGACGCTACGGCGGCGAAGCTTCCGAGCAATGGATCTACAGCCATGCGATCGCCACCATGGCCATGGCCGAGCTGCTGTTGATGTCGAACGACTTCAAGCTCAAGAAATCGGTAAAGGAAGCGACCAAGCTCTGCCTCCGCGCGCAGAACGATGGACGAGGATGGCGCTACGGAATCAAGCCTGGAGACAATGACACATCTGTAACGGGCTGGATGGTCCTGGCTCTCAAAACCGCCAAGCAGTGCCGCCTGGGACTCCCAAAAGGAGCGTTCCAGAATTCCTTCGAAGGCGCCCTCAAGTGGCTCGATTACGCCACCGCCTCCAATGGCAAGGTTGGCTACAACGTACCTGGAGACGAAGGCTCCCGGCTCGCCGCGGGGCACGCGGATCCTTATCCCTTCTCCAAGGATCTCTCCTGCATGACCGCGGTCGGGGTTCTCTGTCGTCTCTTCTCCGGCGAGAGCCGGCGGGTCGCCTCCATCCGCTCAGGCGTCGACATTCTCTCGCAGCAACCGCCTGTGTGGCATGAACAGAAGGGCCGCTCGCTCTCCACCATCAACATCTACTACTGGTACTACTCCACCTACGCCATGTTCCAGTTTGGCGGTAAGCCCTGGCTGGCATGGAACGAAAAGATGCAGAAGGCTCTTATCGACACCCAGAGAGCCGAATACAAGGACGACTCCCCCGAGGTGGACGGCAGCTGGGATCCCATTGGTGAATGGGGCATCTCCGGCGGCCGCGTCTATGCCACAGCCCTGGGAGCCATGACCCTCGAGGTCTACTACCGTTTCAAGCGGCAGCAGGAAGGAATTGGCCTGTAGAGCTCTCGAAGCTCCAGCTCGCCTGGCCTTGCCCCCCGCTCTCAGAATGAGGCCAGGTGAGCCGCCAGCTTCCACATGCCCAGCACATCCGCCTTTGGACAGACCTCGGCCGTGTAGTTCAGATTGAGCGGCTGCAGACGCACCTTGCCGCCGGGGTCGAAGAAGACCTGACGGAAGGTGACCTCTCCTTCTCCTTCAGAGGAAGGGTTCTTCCTGACCAGGGCGAAGTCACGGCTGCGCAGAGGGCTGTCGGAAAAAACGGCCAGGTCGCCTTCGGCAAAGCTCGGCCTGACAGGGGCCTCCATGCTGTCGCCGATGATATGGACCGCGAAGGCGCCCTCATCCGGAACCGAGGGAAGGTGGAGAAACTCCTCCGGTTCCCCCACCGGCCGGCCCTCCTGGTCAAATTCAAACGAGTAGCCATCAGCGACCGAACCGAAAATGGGAATCCCGGAACGCTCACCGGCTGCATCATCTGGAGCCTGGCCCCGCTGGGTCTCGGCCAGGGCCAGGTTCAGGCGCGCCACCTGCGCCTCGAGAGCCTGGATCTGTCCCTCCTGGAAGGCCAGGAAGTGATTCGGCGGCAGCTTCAGGAGCCTGGCGACCTTCTCGGCCAGTCCGGACTCCAGGTTCTTTTTTCCCGCCTCGATATCCCGAACCTGGTATTTCTGGATACCGAGCTTCAACGCGACATCCTCCACCGAGAGATGTCGTTTCCGGCGCTGGGTGCGGATCTCCTTGCCCAGGGAACCGGGAAGGCTCGGCTGGATAACACCCTCGGAAGGAGCGGCCTCGCCACGAAAGAAATAGGACGGCTCGACGCCCAGGGCCTCGGCGATCCGGGCAAGCACCTTGGTGTCGATACGACGCTGCCCCTTCTCCAGCCGCGACATCTGCGACTGCGAGAGTCCGATCATCTCGGCCAGGTCCTTGGCCGACATCTTGATCCGCTCGCGTAGGATCTTTACCTCGAGACCGATGTCGAGCATGCGCCTGGCGCTCCAATGAGTAAAATGAACCTGCCCCTGTTACATCTTACCA
This sequence comes from uncultured bacterium, assembly GCA_913042995.1. Lineage (GTDB taxonomy): Bacteria > Planctomycetota > UBA8108 > UBA8108 > UBA8108 > UBA8108. The sequence goes on from CAJWMA010000429.1 coordinate 2,524, forward strand.
AAAACGCAATTTCTTGCAATCTGCCCAAGTCTCTACAGCGTTACCGGAAGCTCCGGGGCCGAAAAAGGTCAGGACCCGGCC
>CAJWMA010000430.1 GCA_913042995.1 uncultured bacterium
TGCACGGTCCCCTGGGGGTCGCTGACGACTCGTTTCATGCATTCCTGGATAATTGCCGCGGTGCGTTTATTGCGGGTGTAGATTTTGTCCGGCGCCTTCTTTTTGACCAGCCAGGGCCGGGGCGCCGTTTTGAGCCCCGTAGCGACAGCCCCTACCATCCGCAGAGCCTGGAGGGGGGTCATCTGGACCTGGACCTGGCCGATTCCATACATGCAGAGGGCCTTCTCCCCTTTTACTTTTCCCGGGTTCTGAAGAAAACCGCGATCGTAAGATCCCCCCATCGCCGGAAGGTCGATCCCGCTCAGGTCTCCACAGCCAAGCATTCGGGCCCATCGGTTAAAGCTTCCAGCGTTCAGGTGCCTGGCGGCAAGGTAGTAGAAGTAGTTGTTGCAGGAAGCTTCGAACGCTTCGTAAAGATTGAGATGGCCGTGGCCGTAACGGCTGGCGCAGCGCATTGAGAAGGGTTTCTGTTCTCCAACCAGGCACTCGTATTCACGAAGAGGGTCGACCGCCCCCTCCCAATCGACGCCATTTTCCAGCGCGGCTATCGTTGTGACAATTTTGAAAATGGAGCCGGGGTAGAGAGCCTTGCTGCGGGGGCGGTCAAGCAGCCAGTCAGATGTCTGGCGGCCAAGGCTGGCATTCATTTCCGTGTGGTAGCTCGCTTCGCGGATTCGGTTGGGGTCGTATCCGGGGTAGGCGGCTGAGGCAAGGATGGCTCCACTGGGGATCTCCATGAGCGCGGCGCTGGCAGCCGCGTGTCCATGGTGGGCGCATTCAGCCCAGAGTTGCCTGTACAGAAGCGTCTGGAGCTTGCTGTCAATGGTGGTGTGGATGTCGTTTCCACGGGTAGAAGAGAGAGAGGCAAGAAGCTTCCCCCCGCGGCCTTTTTTCCCTACCTGCTGGAGTCTCATTCCGTATTCCCCGCGCAAAGAAAGGTCGTATTGTTCTTCAAGGCCTCCTTCTCCCACGACATCGTTCGGGCGCAGCGCTTCCTGGCGAAGGACCGCGAAAGCTTCGGCGCTCGACACCTTCGGATAGCGGTCAAGAAGACGGCCGGATTTTTCGAGGATATCAAGGTCTCGATTGTTGAGTTGGCGCAGATGGCCTGTGAGGGCCCCGAAGACTTCTCCGTGAGGATAGACTCGCCTGGATGAGTCAACGATGCGGATGCCCGGAAAGAGGTCCGGGTTGTATTCAATCCTGGATACCGAGTCGAGGCTGATGTTGGAAGCCAGGAGATGTCCTCGTCTGTAAAAGATACGGCGCGAATTTCTTTCCTTCTTCCTGGTGAAGAGCGCATCCGCTCCGGACTGGATGTCGGATTGGATATCCCTGGCAACCATGGTCTCGATCTTCTGAAGGGACAGCCGCAGCCGTTCCATGAGGCCTTCCGCATCGTAGCGGTCGATGTTTTGTGACAGCCGCCGGATGGTCAGCTCCATTCGGAAGACCTCGGCTGGACGAAACCAGAGGCCGAAATGGGTCTGGTGGGCCCCCAGGGGCTTGTCCTCCATGACCCGAAGCTCGAAGTTGTCTCGGAAATATCTTCGGGGACTTAGCCGGAGCCGAATCCGCTCCGCGGCGGCGGGAGGTATCCATGTGGCCAGCTCCATCCACTCGGGCTTGAATGGGGTCCCCTGGCGGAGGAGCGATTCCAATTTCTCGATGTCGACGTTCTCGGCGAGCCCAGCTCCCATTTCGGCGGCGGAGGGGAAGTCTCCAAGCCGGGCGAGCTCTTCGCAGACGACCTCGATGACGATGTGCCTGGGGTTCAGGTCGGAATAAACAAAATGGATATCAAAGCCGGAGCGGCTTTCGGCCAGGACCTCTCCCCTGCGGTCGAGAATGGACCCACGGAGGGGCTGGAGGGTTCTCAGCTTGGCGCTTTCGGACCTGACCTTGTATTCCTGGTGAGCGGCAGGGTTCAACTGGAAGGACCAGAGCCGCCAGCAGATGGCAAAGGCTGGAAGAATGACTGCAAGCATCAGAAGTTTCAGTCGAGTCCTCGCCAAGGCGCCCTCCCTCTGATGATGCCGTAGTCATTCCGGACAGGGACGGCCCACCTGATGGCGGGGCTCAGTATTCTGAAGAAGGGGTATGCGAAAACTGCTGTATAGGCAAAGGTGGCTGCGATGATCAGGGCGGAGTCCAGCCCAGGCCCCTCGAGGATCCATCTCGCGGCCTGGGGGGCAGCCGAGGCAGTCAGGATTCCCGCGCCGGCAAGGAGCGTTTTGCCTTTCGCGGTTGTTCCAATTCCCATCCGGCGGCCCTGTGCCATGATGTGGGCTGAGAGGAGGAGCCCCGTCATGTGGGGGCCGACCACGCCCGGCGACAGGGCGTCCAGGAGCGCTCCCGCGAAAAAGGCGGAAGCGTAGATGGCTGGAGGCGGCAGGATGATGCCAATGGTCGCGATCGACAGGATGATGAAATCAGGGCGGATTCCATAGATGGCGTAAGCCGGCCCGGAAACTACCTGGAAGGATGCGATGATAGAGACAAATCCGAATGCGGCGAACACGCTCATCTGTTTTTCTCTCCAAGGACAGCCAGGTCTTTCCTTGCCAGGTCTTCGAGGAGCGTGACCTGCCTGAGGGAGTC
>CAJWMA010000431.1 GCA_913042995.1 uncultured bacterium
CTTTGCTGTGGGCGAGGATCCCATGCTCCTTGTTGTCGAAGAGCTCCTCGTTCTCGGCGAGGATGAAGAGGGCGGCGCAGTCCTTCAGCCGCGCGGCATCCTCTACCGGGGCATAGCGGCCGATTTTCTCGAGAATGGGAGATCCTTTAAGCTTTCCAATAGCAGCCTCCTCCGACTCGGGGTAGCCGGCCTTGCCGCGGGCCCGCTGCGTGGCGCCATCGTAGGTCGCTTTCCGCATACGGGCTGAGTTGATGGCCCAGCGCCCGTCAAAGGCGGGCACCTGGCTGACCGTGGCTTTCACCCGCGGGTCGCGGGCCGCCGCGTAGACCACGTGGCCACCGGAGAAGCTGCTTCCCCAGAGGCCAATTCGGTCGCGGTCGCATTGGGGCTCGGTTTGTACCCAATGAATCGCGTTGAGGAGGTCGGTGGTCTGCTCGATGGGGTCGATCACCTCCCGGATCTCTTTCACGTCCGCCCTGGAGCTATCTTTGTTCTTCTCGCCGGCGCGTATGATTCGGCCATCGCTGGCGCCCCAGCCGCGATAGTCAAAGGTGACCACAAGGTAGCCCGCGCGGGCGAACACCGCCGCATCGGAACGAAGCGCTTTCGCCGTACCTCCCCACCCGTGGCACATGACGATGGTCGGCAGTTTTTTCTCCTCGTTCGTCTTCAGGGAGAAGACCTCGGCGCCCAGGCGGACGCCCTCGCTCATGATGTTGTCTTTGCGGAAGGAGAGCTCCTCCCCGGGCGGGGCCTCCTGGGCGGCGGCCAGGGAGGGTAAGACCAGCAATAGCAGAACTGCCTGTTTCATCATGGTTGAGCTCCTTTAGCGAAGGTTGACAGCGAACTTATTCATCACCGGCACCCAGGCGGTCTACTTCGTCCTCGCCGGGCAGGCCGAAACTGTAGAGAACGCCGTTGTTCTGTTTCTTGAGGAAGAGGATGCTTCCCGTTCCGACATAGACCCGCCCCCTGGAGATGGAGGGTCCGCTCCATACGGTTCCGATGTGCTTTGATTTCAGCACCTTTCCGTTTTCGGTGTCGAGGACGACCAGCTGCTCGCTGACCGTGGTCGTAAAGCACGCGATGCCGCCTCCGAGGGCGATGCCGGAGCCAACGGGGTCCCCTATTTTCCCACTGCTTCTTGAGTTGACCACCGGGCGCTCATGCCGCCAGAATTCTTTTTTCGCGTCGGGGGAGAGACAGACAACCCGGCCGCCGTCGGGAAGAGCCTTGCCGATTCGCAGCCAGTCGATAGCGTTGGTGAAGACACGCTTTCCATCGGTGGCACAGCCGCTCTGGATGCCGCCGATCGGGCTTGGCAGGGCGATCATGCGCTTGTCGGGTTTCGGATCGAGGGGGAAGCGCGGCTTGCCTTTGTAGAGGGGGGTCGAGTTGAGCAGCTTTCCATCGGAGGCCGTGAAGACGTAGAAGCCGCCGTCCTTGCAGCCAACCCCGACAACCCGGATCCTATGGCCAGCGAGGGCAATGTCATAGAGCTTCGGCGTGTCGCCGATGGAGAGATCCTTGTAGATGCCGGTGTTGGGGTCATAGCCCGACATCGAGTGGTTGTAGATGTCGCCCTTGTTGATCTGTGTTACCCAGCGCTCCCGGCCGGTTTTGACATCGACAGCGATCACGGCGCTTGAATACTCTGTGTCGAGACGGGGGTTGTCAGGGGTTGGCGCACGAGGAGAGTTCTGGACATCGGTGCCGAAGAAGATCATGCCAAGGCGCGCATCGTAGGATGGCGCGGACCAGATGGAGCTCGTGGCGGGGCCGTGGGTGAAGACGTGCCGCCCCCGGGCGTCCTCTATGATCACCGGTTTCTTGAATTTTTTCGGCGGCGGGCCGACGTCGTATTTCCAGGCGATCTTGCCGGTTTCTGGTTCGAAGGCGATGACGAAGCCGCGCCCTGTGCAGCAAGGGTAGAGGGGAACAAGCGGATAGGGGTGTTCGTGGCTGCCTCCCCCGACGATGATTTTTCCATCAGCAAGTATGGGCGATGACATGAAGACGTTGGCATGGTGCTTTCCGGGAAACCCATCGAGCTTGGCGTTGATCGACCAGACCATCTTCCCGCTCGAGCGATCGAGGGCGTAGAACACTCCCGCGGTGTCTCCGAAGAAGACCAGGCGGCCTGCTACCAGGGCTGTGCTCAGGATGCCGGGCGCGGAGACAATGCGGTTAACGCCTTTTTCCTCTGTTTTGCCGAAGGCGCCCTCCCTGGAGCCCAGTGGAATCCGGAACTTCCATGCCAGCTTGCCGTCAGGTTGGAGTTTGTAGAAGGCGGGCCTGGCCATGGTGCCGAAGTAGACATGTCCGTTGACCACGATGGGGGTGGCGTGGATGGCGCCGACAAATTCTTTCGAACCCCTGGGGGGAAAGCGCCATTTCTCCTCGAGCTTCCCGGCATTCTCAGGAGAGAGGTTTTTTTCCGCCGCATTGTAACGCCAGCCGCGCACATCGAGGTTGTACATCGGCCAGTCGCCGGGCGTGACAGGGGGGAGGTCTTCCGCCCGCGCGAGGGGGGAAGCCAGGGCCAGCAGAGCGATCATGGACATCGAGCAGGTGCGCATGAGATGCCTGCCTTTCCTT
>CAJWMA010000432.1 GCA_913042995.1 uncultured bacterium
GGTGTGCCTGGCCAGGGTGCTGGAGCCCAGGGCGCAGCCCGCGGCGTAGGCGAGATGCCCGCCGATGGGGTGCTGGAAGACGTCCATAACGGAATCAAGCGCTTCCTTGCTGCCGAGATAGCTGGCCGCGATCACGGCCTCCATACGTACGATGCTGTTGGTGTCGTTGGCGGCGTTGTTGAGAAGTTTTATCGCGTCGGGGAATTCCTTGTGCCAGGAACGCAGCTGGTGAACCGCCGCGGCTCGCGCCCGGTGGTTGCCGCTTCCCAGGATTTTGCGCAGCAGCCCAGGCCTGCTCCGATCGATGCTCCTGTAGGTCCAGACAGCTTCGAGGCGGTGGTGATCCAGCCTGGGGTCATCAGGGTTGAATCCTGCGACCCAGTTGTCGAGAGCCTTCTCGATGACGGCAGGAGCCAGCTCCCTGATTTCACGCTTGGCCCAGTAACGGTACCGGTACTCAGGCCTCTCGAGGATTTTAACCAGCTCCTCCGCGGATGCTCCATGGATCTTCGGAGCATCCTGCAGCTTCTTTCCCTTTGCCGTGATACGCCAGATTCGTCCGGAGTGGCGGTCCCGCCGCTCATCACGCAGCGAGTACTGGGCGTGTCCCTTGACGGGGTTGTACCAGTCGGCAACGTACATCGCCCCTCGTGGGCCAAAACGGATATCCACCGGGATAAAGCTCAGGTTGGAGGAGAAGATGATATCGCTGACATATTCCTCGTCGTAGCCGAACTCCGTTTCTTTCCAGCGGTGAAACTCGATCCGGTTGGTGGGCTTGTAGCGCGCCTTGATGTAGCCTCCCTGCATCTCTTCGGGGAAGGTCTTGAAGTCGACAAATTCCTGACCACAGGTTCCTGAGTAGGCGCGCAGCCCCGCCGGTTTCGGGTGCTGCCTGGGATAGACCGGGTCGAGTGAGTGAAAGGCCTGGGCGTAGATCGGGTGGCTCGCCACATGCTGACCCCAGTCATCGAAGGTGACGCCCCAGGGATTGGTGCTGTGGTAGGTTCCGAAGGGGGTCAGGCGATGGCTGCGGGGCTCGAAACGAAACCACCCGCTGTTCTGCTGGCGAATCGGGCCGTAGGCGGTCTCAACCTGTGTGTGATGGAAGATCGACTCGCGGAAGATGATGTCGCCATCGGGGGACCAGACGAAGTCGTGCAGCGCGTGGTGGGAATCCTCGCAGCCGAAGCCTGTGAATACTTTGCGGCGGTAGTCGGCCTTGCCGTCACCATCTGTGTCCTTGATAAAGGTGAGGTGCGGCTCCTCGGAAACATAGACTCCTCCATCTCCAAGCACGAAGCTGAGGGGAATGTGGAGGTCGTCGGCATAGACAGTCGACTTGTCGGCTTTTCCATCCTTGTCCGTGTCCTCGAGGATCACGATCTTGTCATTGGGCTCGTTGCCGGGGTAGACATGCGGGTAGGTCGTCGAGCAGCTGACCCAGAGCCTGCCGCGGGAATCCCATCGCATCTGGATCGGGCAGGCGAGCTCGGGGAATTCGACCTCTCCGGCGAAGAGGTTGACCTCGAAGCGGGGGTCGACCTTGAAGGCTTTCTTTTCGTCGGCCGGGCTCATCCAACGGTTAGCGCCGCGGCTCTGGGTTGTCTGGGGCAGCGGGGGAACGTTTGAGTCGTCGATTTCCTTCGACACCTTCTTGCCGCGGGCCAGGGCCCAGATCCTCTTGTCACGATTGGCGACCATGATGTCGAAATTGCGCATGGCGGGCAGGAAGTCCAGGTAGCCGTAGCTGCGGTTGCGGCCGCCGGTGTAGTAGAAGGTGTTTACCGGGCGGTAGCGGTAGAAGAATTGTTTGTTTTTCTCGATGACGGCCTGTCGAAGGGACTCGGTTACCGCCGGTGGATTTTTCCCGATGACCTGCTTGAAGAGAGCCTCTGAAAAGATCTCGTAGCCGCGCGCGTTGAGATGGACCCCGTTGATGGTGAGATCATCGCCGGGAGAAGTCATTGCCGCTTCGGTCGCGCTGTAGGTGTTGGCGTAGCCTACGTCCTGCGATGACGCCACCTGCTGGATCACAGCGGTGTAGAGCTTGATGTTGGTGTTGTTGAGGTCCGCCGCCTTGACTCCCTTGATGTTCTCATTGGCTATGGGGGAGACCAGCACGATGCGCGCGGCCGTTTTTCCGTTGAAAGCTTTTGTTTTCAGGTCGGCCACGTATTGCGCGAGTTTTTTTCTGAAGTCTTCGATGCCTGCCTTGCCGGCGAAGGATTCGTTGAAGCCGTAGGCGGCGAAGATGATGTCGGCTTTCGCCAGGGTGAGGTGCTGTTCGGAATCGGCAAAATTGGCAGGCCTCGGCCGGGTCTCGATGGAATCGGCCGACCAGGTCAGATTTCTCACTTCCAGCTCGTGGTCGGGAAGATGCTGGTGCAGGAAGGCTTCGAAATAGGCGAAGTCCTGGGCCCGGTCGAAGAGGGTGTTGCCGATGAAGGCGATGCGGGAGCCCCTGGCGATGTTGAGAGGCAGGCTGGTTTCGACGGCGGCCGCTCGCTGCGGCCGGGGAGCTGTCTTCTGGTAGATGGCGTACTTTGCCAGGCCAGGGTCCTTGACGACGGG
>CAJWMA010000433.1 GCA_913042995.1 uncultured bacterium
ACCCCTGTCTTGCCGACCAGGTTGTGGATGAAGGCCATCTCGTCCACCACGTCCCCAAGCGGAGCGACAATGTCGCTGAGATGCTTGCCGCAGCGGCCGTAACGTTTGAAATCGAAGGGCGACTTCATCCAGGGCCCCAGGCCATTCTGGAAGGCCTCAACGTGTTCGCCGAAATCGGACTTCTTTCCATGATGCTTGATCAACTCAGGCTTGAAGTCGAACATGTCGAGATGACTGGCCGCCCCGGACATGAACAGCTGAACAACTCGCTTCGCTTTCGGAGCGTGATGCAATCCCCCGTGGAGCTTCGGCTCTTCCCCGGCCTCCGCCTCGCCGCCCAGCAGGGCCGCCAGGGCGATCCCGCCGAGTCCGCCTCCTGATTCCCAGAGAAAGTTCCGGCGATCGAGCAGGGGCCTCGCGGATGCGTCCTTGTGTGGGAAAGCGGATTCTGTGGTCATTTGGCTGTTGTCAATCCAGGTAGGTAAATTCGCTGAGGTTGAAAAGAACCCGGCACAGATTGGCAAGCCCGTGCTCCGAGGCGTAGGCGGAGAGATCGGCAACCTCCTCCGCGGTAGCCTTCCGGCCACTCACCAGGCTGACGCCGAGACGCACCCTCTCCTCAACGGTCTCCGCCTCACTCGCGAGTCGTTTGGCGAAATGCCCGGCCATGACCAGGGTAAACTTGCTGTTGAGCAAAGAGAGCGCCTGCAGAGCGGTCAGGGCCTCGTCCCGCTTGGGGGTGCTCTGCGATGAGTCGGCGCAATTGAAGGTCGTCATGAAGGGATCCGGCTGGGAGCGTACGATGAAGCGATAGATGGAGCGCCGATGAGATGCGGAATCTTCGGGGTTGAACTTGTGGTACTCGTAATGCGGAGAGTGCGCTGTTTTCTCCAGCTTGAAGAGATAAAAGCCGGGGCCGTACATGTCAGGCCTGAGCTTGCCGCTGGCCTGCAGCATGGCATCCCGGATCTCTTCCGCCTCGAGGCGGCGGCGATTCATCCGCCAGAGCAGGCGATTACCCGAATCGGCCCGCTGGCCCTGTTCATTCCAGGCCGAAGACTGCCGATAGGCGGCGCTGCTGACGATCAGGCGATGGAGCTTCTTGAAGGACTGGCCGCCATCACGGAACTCACAGGCCAGCCAGTCGAGCAGCAGCGGGTGAGTCGGCAGCTGGCCCATGCGGCCGAAGTCATTGGGAGAATCGACGATGCCGGCGCCAAAGTGCCAGAGCCAGGCCCGATTGACGATGGAGCGCCAGGTGAGAGGGTTGGCCTTGCTGGTGATCCATTTCGCGAGGGCCGAACGGCGCTCGCCCTCTGAGTGTTCGGTGGGAAGATCCAGCTCGGCCGTCGCCCCGGCGGTGAACGGCAGCAGGCCGGGCTTCACCTTTTCACGGGGCGCGAGAATGTCCCCCCGATGCAGTACGTGGATCGCGCGCGGCTTGCCCTTGGTCGGCTTGAAATTGCCCTGCGTCTTGAAATGCGTCGCTGCGGCGTAGACCATGCCCGACTTCTTCAGCTGGGCCAGCTTCCCGGCGAGCTCTCTCTCCCTTGTCGCGAGGCGCTTCTGCCTGGCAAGCCACTCGGGCGACTTGAGCCGCGCCATGAGCTGCTCGCGTTTTTTCTTGGCCTGCGCCAGGGCGGAAGCCGCCGCCTCGTTTTTGGCCCGGGGCCAGCTTCCATCGGTGAGGTTCTTCCGCGCCCAGCGAACGGGCGCCTGGATGGAGTCTTTGGAGAGGACCTTCATGCCGCGCGCGATGTTCATCCCCTTCTTGTCGAAGACCTCCAATTCTCCAAGAGCGAGAATGTAGTCGTTGCTTCGCGGCGCCAGCTTGACCGCCCTGACCCTGACGAAGCGGGCCTTCGATCCCTTGCCCTCGACAGAGTACTCGCCTAGTCCGGGGTTCGGATAGTCGCCGGCGCTTTCATCCGCCAGCACGGTGGGCGCCGGGAAGCCCTGGTGCTTCGCGGCCTCGACCAGAAAGCGCACCGGAAATCCAAAACCCGCGCCGATGTTGTTGTGTTCATCGTGGCAGGGGTGCAGAACAACCCGGGAGAGCTCTACATCACGGCCGAGATCGACCACGACCCACTTCTCCTCTCCCTGCTTCTTGCTGATGCCGCTGTGATACCCATAGGCCGGGCTCTTCTTCTCCAGCTTGACCTCTGTGGCGTGCTTCGCGATCGCCTTATCGAGGGCGGCCAGCTCGTCTCCGCCAGCGGCGGCGATCCCCTCCCGGTGTTTCCGCAGCTCAGCGCGAACCCCTTCGAGCTCCGAGCTCAGCTCCTTGCGCTGCTTCGCCGTTCCCGGGTTCCGGTCGTAGGGCCGCTCCGCCCGGTCGACGGCGGCGAAAACATCCTGCAGGCTGAAGTAGTGGCGCTGGGTAAAGGGGTCGAATTTGTGGTCGTGGCAGCGGGCGCATTGGATCGTCAGGCTGGTAAAGGTGTTGATGGTATTGGTTACCATCTCATCTCGGTCGATGTAGCGAGCCACCTTGCCGTCGATCTTGGCTTCGGACACCTCGACATGACCGATGAAGTCCCAGGGGCCGGCGGCAACGAAGCCCAG
>CAJWMA010000434.1 GCA_913042995.1 uncultured bacterium
TACTTCGAAGACCCCGTTGAGCCGGATAAGGGCGCGCGCAAGGCCCTGCGAAAGAAAAGAGACTCGGTGCCACTGGTCGAGCGTTACTGTGAAAGTCTCTCCGGAAAGTTCCCCGATGGTTGGGGGCACGCTGACCACGAGGCCCTCGAGGAGCACGTTAAGGGCTTCCTCGAGAGCGAGGAGGCCGGGCTTGGAGATCTTGCGCAGCCTGTTCGCGCGGTGCTCACCGGGCGCAGTGCGACTCCCGGGTTGTTTGAGGTGATGGCGATCCTCGGCATGGAGACCTGCCTGCGGCGTCTCGGGAAGCTGCAGGAATGGGTCGACAAGGCGGTCTCGTGAGGGTATCTATGGGCTTGGCCCAGGTCCCGGGAAGAAAAGAAAAAGACCGTGAACGATACCCCAGAAGAAAACACCCCTCCGCTTGATTTCATCCGCCAGCGTGTAGCCGATGATGTAGCCGCCGGCAAGAACGACGGACGCGTGGTGACCCGCTTCCCGCCGGAGCCCAACGGCTACCTCCACATCGGCCATGCCAAGGCCATCTGCCTTAATTTCGGGCTCGCCTCTGAGTACGAGGGCGGTGTCTGCCATATGCGCTTTGACGACACCAACCCCACCAGGGAGGATGCCGAGTATGTCGACTCCATCCTTGACGACGTGCGCTGGCTCGGCTGGGACTGGGGAGAGAACCTCTTCTATGCCTCCGATTATTTCGACCAGCTCTATGAGTACGCCCTGGTGTTGATCCGCAAGGGGAAGGCCTTCGTCTGTGATCTCGATCACAAGGAGATGGCGGCCCATCGCGGAACGGTCCAGGAGCCCGGCCGCGACAGCCCCCACAAGAGCCGCTCGGTGGAGGAGAATCTCGATCTCTTCGAGCGCATGCGGGCCGGGGAATTCGAAGAGGGCTCACGCACCTTGCGCGCCAATATCGACATGGCGTCGGATAACATGGTCATGCGCGACCCGGTGATCTACCGCATCATGAAGGTCGATCACCATCGAACCGGCGACAAGTGGTGTATCTACCCGATGTACGACTTCACCCACGGGCTCTCCGACTCGATCGAGAAGGTCACCCATTCGCTCTGCAGCCTCGAGTTCCAGGTGCGCCGGCCGCTCTATGACTGGTTTATCGATGAGGTGGGAGTCGAGTGCCACCCGCAGCAGATCGAATTCGCCCGCCTGAACCTCACCTATACCGTCATGAGCAAGCGCAAGCTGCTCGAGCTGGTGGAGGGGGGGCAGGTCGAGGGCTGGGACGACCCGCGCCTGCCGACGATCTGCGGACTGCGGCGGCGGGGTTACACTCCCGCCTCGATCCGAACCTTCTGTGAGCGGATCGGTATGGCCCGGCGCGACAACACCCAGGAGGTCGCACTCCTTGAGCATGGCCTCCGCGATGAACTGAACCGTACCGCCGAGCGCCGCATGGGCGTGCTCAGGCCCCTGAAGGTGATTATCGACAACTACCCCGAGGGTGAATCCGAAGAGCTCGACGCCATCAACAACCCCGAGGATGAGAGCGCCGGAAAGCGCAAGGTTCCCTTCAGCCGCGAGCTCTGGATCGAGCAGACCGATTTCATGGAGGATCCGCCGAGGAAATTCTTCCGCCTCGGGATCGGTCGGGAGGTTCGGCTCCGCTACGCCTACTACATTACCTGCGTCGATGTCGTCAAGGATGATGCGGGTGAGGTGGTCGAGGTTCACTGTACCTACGACCCCGAGACCAGGGGGGGTGACTCCCCCGATGGCCGCAAGGTAAAGGGCACGATCCACTGGGTCTCGGCGCAGCACGCCGTCGAGGCGCAGGTGAGGGTCTATGACCATCTTTTCATGGCCGAGGATCCTCTGCAGGCCGGGGAGGGAGGGGACTGGAAGGAAAACCTCAACCCCGATTCCCTGGAGGTTCTCGATGGCTGCAAGCTGGAGCCTGCCCTGGGGGGATCCGTGGCCGGGGACAATTGCCAGTTTGAAAGACACGGCTATTTCTGCGTCGATCCGGTTGATTCCGCGCCCGGCAACCTGGTCTTCAACCGTACCGCTTCCCTGCGGGACACCTGGGCCCGGCTGCAGAAAAGGGCCGGCTCCTGATGAAGGGACCCTACCTCAGCCTGAAGGTCTGGGGTGTCTACGCGGTATTGCTGCTGGCGGCGGTTCCCTGGTATTGGCCGGCCGATGATGAAACCCGCTGGGGCGGGGTGCCGGCCTGGGTCGTAGTGGCGGTGGCAGGCTCGGCGGCGGTCTCGGTCTACACGGCCTGGCTGCTGAGACGGCCCTGGCCCTCGGAGGAGGAATGAACGAAGGGTTGCTTCCATTCGGCGTCGGCGCCTGGACGTTCATAGCGCTCTACCTCTGCTCGCTTCTGCTGGTGGGGTGGTGGGGCTACCGGGCGCGGCGGGAAGATTCGATGAAGGACTTCTACCTGGCCGGCAGCGGCTTCGGCTTCATCGTGCTGGTGCTGACGCTCTACGCCACCCAGTACAGCGGCAACACGCTCTTCGGCTTCACCGGCAAGACCTACCG
>CAJWMA010000435.1 GCA_913042995.1 uncultured bacterium
GACGATGCTGCGGATCGTGACGAGCTTGTCGGCGCGCGCGGCGAGCTTCGGCATCAGCTCGCCGAACTGGATTCCCGATACATTGGTCGGGATCGGCTTGAATTCGCCGCGGACCTCGCTTGGAGCGTCCGGCTTGAGATCGACCATGTCCTGGTGCGGCGGGCCGCCGGGCAGGTAGATCATGATGACGGATTTGTGCGACCCCGGTTTCTGCCCGGACTCCTGCTGGGCCTCGAGGATGCCGGGGAGGCTGAGGCCGCCCATGGCAAGACCGCCGATCTGGAGGAAAGATCTCCTCCTGATTCCATCGCAGAATCTTTCGGCGCCTCCAGGGATCCTAAGCATCGTCAGTCCTCCCTCCAGCAAGGTCATGGTGCGGTCGCGTTGGCCTATGTAATTAATATAGCGGAGGTTGTGGGGGGTATCAAGATCTGGAGAAGGTCCCTTGCGGTCCAGGCCGGCAGGGTAAAAGCGCAGCTTGTGGGCGGGTTTTGAGCGCAACTCCAGGGCTCGAGGGAGAGAGAGGCCCAGGATTTTCACATTAAAAAAACGCCCCCCGACTTTTCTGTGCGCGCTATGAGCGCCCAGACGGAGAGGTTAGAGTATTTGTTCTGAAATGACTGATTGATCCGGGCTCTCTCTTTCCCGAGGAGGAATAGCGAAATGCAGCGTAGAGATTTTATCAGGAGTACGGTGGCGGCGGCCTCCCTCGGAGGCCTGCTGGCCGCCGAGGAAAACGCCGTCCGGGCGGCCTCCGCCCCGGCGCCGGGCGCCTCGCTCGTCAAGGACCGGGTCGATGGTTCGAGCCTGCAGCTCAGCCTGGCGGCCTATTCTTTCAGGCGTGAACTCTCCGGCAAAAAGCCAACGATGACGCTCGAGGGCTTCGTCGATTATTGCGCCGAGCAGGAGCTCCAGGCCACCGAGCTGACCGAGTATTATTTTCGCGACAAGTCGCCCGGCTACATCTGTTCCCTGCGCCGCCGCGCCTACGTCAACGGTCTCGCCATCTCCGGCTCCCCCCTGGGAAACGACTTCTGTCACCCCCCGGGCCCCGCGCGCGACAAGCAGATCGCCCACGTCAAGGCGTGGATCGATGTGGTCGCCCTGCTGGGCTCCCAGACGATCCGCGTCTTTGCCGGGAAGGCGAAGAAAGGAAGCAGCGAGGCGGAAGCCCTCAAGCTGGCGATCGCGGGGCTCAAGGAGGTCAGCGAGTACGCTGGTAAAAAGGGCGTCCTGCTTGCCATCGAAAACCACGGAGGGATCACCTCGACGGCCGACCAGCTTCTCGCCCTGGTCAAGGGAGTCGATTCGCCCTGGCTGGGAGTGAACCTCGACACGGGCAATTTCCACACAGATGTCTACGCCAGCCTCGAGAAGGCGGCGCCCTATGCCGTTGCCGTACAGGTCAAGGTGCATATCAGGGAGGGGAAGAAGGCGGCTGAAGAGGCCGACTTCAAGCGCATCGCCTCCATCCTCAAGAGCGCCGGCTACAGGGGCTACGTCGCGCTCGAGTACGAGGCGAAGGAAGACCCGCTGAAGGCGGTTCCCCGCTACCTCGGCAAGCTTCGGGAGGCGCTGGCTTGAGACGGAGCCGATCCCACATCCTGTCGGTCCTCCTGGCCCTGGGCCTGGTGGCGCTGGCGGGCCGGGCGCGGGCCTTCGAGAAAACCGGCACCTTCGATGGAATCGACTATCGTTTTATCTGCGTCGACTGGGCGCTGCTGAAGGAGAAGATCAACGCGCTGGTCATCCTGTCACGGCCGCCTGGAGGCCCTGGAGGGACGAGAACGGTTCGGTTGACGCTCGATTTTCCCGCCGCGGCCTTCAGGTCGGCTTTCGAGTCGCCAGGGACCGGGTCCGGAAAAATCGAAGGAAGCCTCGAGATCGGTCCGGGCGAGACGAAGCGGTTCGCCTTCAAGGGCCTGGAGGCCATCGAGGAGACGGGACCGGCGACGCATCCGTTTGAGCTGGGCCTGGCGGCAGGAGAGGGGAGACCGGAAGCTTCTCGTTTCGAGGTGGAGACCATCAGGGGGCCGCTGGTACCCAGGGGCTTCCTCTCGATCCTGGTCCCGGCCCTGCTCTCCCTGCTGGCCATTCCCGTCTTCATCCTCTTTCTGCGCCGCCGGGGAGAGCCCGGTGGCTGGCGGACGGTAAAGGATGCGGAAATGGACAAGCCCGAAGAGGCCTGGTGGGTAAGAGAGGAGCCCGCCGACGAGCCGGACAGAGAGGTAACGCCATGAAGCCGTGGAGCGCGAAGCTGCCGCCGCTTTCAGGGCGCGCCCTGACGGGGATTGGCGCGGGAGCCCTGGTCGGCTCTTTTTATATCGGCACCGGCGACATCGCCATCGCGACGAAGATGGGAGCCCTCTTCGGTATGGACATGTGGTGGACGTTCTTCGTGCTCGGGCTCGCGGGCTGGACGCTGATGGACATGTCGACGCGGTACTATCTGCGTTTCGGGCGCACGCCGCTGTCGATCTTCAAGGAGGTCCACCCGGTCTTCTCGATCTATCTCTTCGT
>CAJWMA010000436.1 GCA_913042995.1 uncultured bacterium
TCCGAAGGCTCCTTCAGGTTGATCCTCCATCATAGACTAACAGGGGAAACCCGGCCAACAACCTATGCGGGGCCATGGGCGGGAGCAAGCAGAGGGTGCCATCTCGCTGCCAGGCATTCGCCAGCGATGTTCGCTGGATCACCAGTGGAATCCTCGAAGCCCACGATTGAGCCCGGACTGGTTTCAGAAAACGAGGGAGGAAGCTGCCTGGCAATGGCTCGTTACAGGCTCTTCTCTTTTTTTCGGGGGGATTCAGAGCGTCTGCGCGGCTCCTGGGTAGATTTATCATACTTCTTCGCCCAGCCGCGAATCACCTTCTGTGCCGCAGGGGTTCCGTAGCTGGCCACCCTGCCGGAGTTGACGATCGATGTTACGCGCCTGGCGAGATCCTTCCTGGCGGCTTCTTTCCCATCGACGTATTTTTCAATCTTGAGAGCGGCCTCCTTGACCTCCGCCTCGGTGGCCTGCTTGTTGATCAGGCCGCGCAGCAGCGCGTTAAGCTCCGCATCGCCTCCCCGGCCCGCCCCACCGCGCTGGGGCTTCCGGCGCTGGTTCAATTCTCTCATCTTCTGCATCTCGGCTCTTTCAGTTGCCTGGATCTCCTTGAGAGTCGGAGCTTTTTCACCAATCACTGAAGCGATCGCATCGAGTATCCCCTGGTTCAAGGCGGGCTGGATGAGGGCGAAGCTGGCCGTTGCCTTGCCCGCCTTTCCAACCAGGAGAGTCAGCGTCACCTTGCGGTTCAGACCGTAAGCGCCTGGCCCCTCACGTCCATCCCTCGAGACCCCGAGGAGGACGTCCTCCGGAAAATACTTCTGGATCTTCTGCGCCCATTTCATCTTTTCGGCGGGGTCGTCTGAGAGAAAGACCAGGGCAACCCGCAAGCCCTTCTCTGCCTTCTTTGAGGTGTAGATGCGCGTCAGGGTCCGGGCGAGGCCAAAGGTCAGACGGGTATATTCGTGGAAGAAAAACAGGACGACCGGTTTTCCTTCAGCGAGGCCGATGAAATCAACCTCCTTCTCTTTGAACTCGCCCCTGACCCCGGTCACCTTGAAAGAGGGAAGCTTTTCCCCGGGCTGGGGACCTGAGAAGACGGGATCTTCCGCTCCGGTCGACTGGAGGGTGAGCAGGATCATGAGCGCAGACAACCCGCTTACGGAAAAAAAACTGCGATTCATGGAGATCCCTCCCGGGTAAAAGAAATTGCTGGACGCCAGGGGCCACACCCTGACCCCGGCTGGTTATTTTATCCCCGCGGCCGGGAAAACGTGCCCAATTTTACGGTAAACGGCGGACTATCAATCGGGAATTGAAAATCAAGGCACGGGAAGCTTCACCTAGTTACACAATCCTACAAATATTCGGCAGCCGCTCTAATGAATTGAAATACACTGGAGTCGGTTAAGAAACCCGTTTCACGATTTACAGAAGGTGCTTATAAATGAAAACCATCGTACTGACCTTGGTAATAGGGATCCTGTCCGCCTCCCTTGGCTTTGCACAGGAACGCGGCGAAAAGAGAGAACGCCCGGAGGCTCAAAAGAGTGAGCGCAAGGCCGAGAGTCCCGCCCCGGGGGGGATGCGGCTGGTATCGAAGGGCCAGAAGGGATGGCGCTATCTCGACACCGGGAAGGCTCCCTCGAAAGAGTGGACCGGGGCGGATTTTGATGATTCCAAATGGAAGGTCGGCCAGGCGCCGCTTGGCTACGGCGAAGACGATGTGGTCACAGAACTCAGCTACGGAGACGACGAGGAGCAGAAGTTCCCCGCAGCCTATTTCCGGCTGAAATTCAACGTCGATGACCCTTCCGCCGCCCGGCTCTACGCCGGGAGAATTCGAGTCGATGACAGCGCCGTGGTTTATCTCAACGGTAAGGAGATCAAGCGTCTGCGCCTGGGCGAGGTTGGAATTGAAGCCGGAAGCTACTCCAGGGTGATCGCCGGACGGGACTCCGCCGATGAAGACGAATTCATGGTTTTCCCCGTTCGCCAGGGATCCCTGGTGAAGGGAGAGAACCTTTTCTGCGTCAGCGTCCACCAGGGACACGCCGCCAGCAGTGACCTGTTTCTCGACCTGGAGTTTTTCGACATTTCCAGGGAGGAATATGGCCGCCTCGCCAGGAGCGCTCAGAGCGCCCGCTCCGGCGAAGCTCAGCGGTACCGGGAGCAGCGGAAGGTCGAGGTCAAGGATCCTGCCGACTTCAGCAAGTCGCAGGAGAAGCCTCTCTTTTCCGGGCCGCAGCCCGGCGAAAAGCTCCCCTCCTTCAAGGCCATCGGGATTCGGGGCGAGACCGAGGACAAAGAGCTCGATGCCATTGCCGCGGCTGCAGGGAAACCACAGCTGCTGATCTTCCAGGACGACAACCGCGTCGGGTTTCGCGGGATCTACGGCATCTCCGGCGCGCTTTCGAAGATCGTCGAGAAGTCGGAGAAGGGCCTGAGTGTCCAGGTCGTGTTTCTCGGTGACGATGCGACTGAGCTCTCAAGCATATTGAAACGTATTGCAAGCC
>CAJWMA010000437.1 GCA_913042995.1 uncultured bacterium
CTCTTCACCGGTGGAGCCCAGCCAAGCTGTAACGAATCGGCTGACTCCAACGCGGATGGGGCCGTTGACCTTTCGGATGGGATCTACCTGCTGAGCTACCTCTTCCTGGGCGGGCCTGCCCCGGCGGCTCCCGGCCCCCCGGCGCAGGCCTGCGGACCGGTACCGGCCGACAGCATACTGGGCTGCGAATCCTATTCGGGCTGCTGATCCCATCTCACAACAAGCCTTCCGGTCTCTGAGGAATCTATCTCTCCCCCGGTTCAGTCCTTGAACAGGAGTGAGGAATAATCATAGGATTTTCGATATGCGATACTTGCTCTTGCTCATTGCGGTGCTGACAAGTCAATCTGTCTTTGCCGAAGACAAGAAGGCTGTCCCTGGCAGTCCGACAAAGCTCTCCAACCCGAAAAAAGTACTGTTTGTGGGTAACAGCTTCACCTATTGGAACAAGGGCTTGTGGCATCACATGGAACAGCTGGTGCAATGCCGGACGGAAAAACAGGTTTTCAAGACGGATCGCGTCGTACGTGGAGGCGCCTCATTGAAGGTCATGTGGGAAAAGACCAGGGCCCGCGCGATGATCTCCGAAGGAGCCTACGACATTGTCGTTCTCCAGGAAGACATCCCGGAAACGAACATAGAGTCTTTCTATAAGTACGCGCGGAAATTTGATTCCTTGATTCGCCAATCCGGAGCCCTGCCTGTTTTCTTCATGGCCTGGGCCTACAAGCGGCTTGGCTGGATCAGCATGAAGGAAATTGCCAGCGCCCATCGCACGATTGGCGCCCAGCTTGGCGCGCGCATAGCCCCTGTCGGCATCGCCTGGGCAAAAGCCATGAAGGAGCGTCCCGGGGTCAACATGTACGCCAGGGACAAAGAACATCCCAGCATCCAGGGGACCTACCTCGCGCTCTATGTGCTCTATTCGACAATCTTCCAGGAGAGCCCGCTCAAGCTTGAATATTTACCAAAGAAAAACGGAAATATGACCGCAGGGGAGGCGGACTGGTTGAGAAAAGTTGCCTGGGCGACTGTACAAGCTGAACAGAAGACGTTGCCAAAACCCGGCAAAACCAGGTGATCGTTACCGACAGATTCTCTCGCCGCGCCCGGCCCCGCCAGCGGAATCCAAAAAATCCAATTGGATTGGCATGGAAGTACCAACCGGTTAAGCCAATTCGATTATACTTTTCAAGAGAGAGTTTCTATCCATCTCAAGCAGAGTGATCTGAAGATCTTGAAAACCACGATCCCGACCTTCATCGCATTCGTTTTTTCCGCAGGCCTTGCGAGCTCCCTGATGGCGGAAGATACTACCGCGTCGCCCCTGGCAGCTTTCAAGATGTATTGCGTGAAATGCCATGGCCAGGGCGACAAGGTCAAGGGCAAGGTCAACCTGCTCGCGTTGAAATCAGAAAAAGACCTCCTGGCTCGGCCGGAGCTGCTCAATACGCTCATCGAGGTACTGGAAAATCGCGAGATGCCGCCAAAGAAAAAACCGGCGCCCTCGGATGCCGCGCGCAAGCACCTGGTCGCGCGACTCCAGGGGATGTTGCGACAGGCTCTGAAGAACCGGGCCTTCGCTCCCACGCAGATGCGGCGAATGAACCGCTTTCAGTACAACAATTCCGTGATCGATCTCCTCGAGCTGAACCGCCAGATCTTCCGGCTCAATGAACGACTGATGCGACGACGGGAGGATTACTTCAAACCCGAGACCAGGAAGATGCCCGCCCAGGTGCGTGTTTCCAGTCGGCCGCTCAGCAAGGACATCGACAACCAGCGGCCCGAGGGGTTCAAGGGGGTCGCGTCGTTTCCCCAGGACAAGCGGGCGGAGCATGGTTTTGACAACCGCGCCGATCACCTGACGCTTTCCCCTTTGCTGATGGAGTCGTTTCTCAAGCTCAGCCAGACCATCGCCGAGAGCCCGGACCTGAACTCCAGGGAATGCCGCAGTTGGCCCTGGCTGTTCACGCCTCCTGGAAAGGAGGCCGAAGCGAAACCCGGTCCCAAGGTCGCCGTAGCAAACGCGATTCGTTCCAGGATCCACAAATTGCTTCGGCGGGCCTTTCGACGGGCGGTCGAGCCCCCCACGGTGGAGCGCTTCGCGAAGTTCGTCGAGGCGCGGATTGCCACCGGGGCCACGTTTGAGCAGGCGATGCGGACGGTGGTCGGAGCCATCCTCGGCATGCCCGAATTCCTCTATTTCTATGAGCTACCCTCCAAGGAAGATCCAGGCAACAAGAGTGGTGAGCGGCAGCCTGTGAATGATTTCGAGCTCGCTTCGCGACTGGCGCTTTTCCTCTGGAGCAGCATTCCTGACGACACCCTGCTCGACCTTGCCGAGGCCGGCAAGCTGAGCGATCCGAATACACTCAGCGCCCAGGTTGACCGTATGTTGAATGATCGGCGGATGGGTCGGTTTTGCGATAACTTCCCCTCCCAGTGGTTACAGCTCGATCGCCTGATCACCTCGGTTCCGGATCATGAGAAGTTCCCCTACTTCT
>CAJWMA010000438.1 GCA_913042995.1 uncultured bacterium
AATCGGAAGGTCTGTTGGCCCGCCTCCTGGAGTCTCTCGAAGCCGAGAAGAACGAATCCGAGGGGCAATAGCCCGTAAGCTGTCCACGGAGAGTGATATGCCATTGGATCCCCAGGTCGAGGAGTTGCTGAGAGAGCTCGCGGAGCTGGGTTATCCTGCCCTTGAAGATTGTTCTCCGTCAGAGGCCCGCAGGAATCTTGCCAGCCGTATCGACAGTTTCTCAGAACTTGAGGATATCTTTCTTACGCGGGATGGAATCGCGCCGGCGGACGAACTGCCGGATGGTCTCCCTTCCATTCCCTACAGGGAATACAGGCCGAACGACAACCCGGTATTGCCGGCCCTGGTCTATTTCCATGGAGGAGGCTGGGTGATCGGCGATCTCGACACCCATGAGGGTATCTGCCGCGCCTTCGCCAACGCCGCCGGCTGCGCTGTCTTCAGTGTCGACTATCGTCTCGCTCCTGAGCACAAATACCCCGCGGCGGCGGAGGACTGCTACGCCTTCACCAGGTGGCTGGCCGAGAACTCAGCGTCGCAGGGGGTAGATGCCGAGAGGATCGCGGTTGGCGGTGACAGCGCCGGAGGTAATCTTGCCGCCGTCGTGGCGCTCATGGCCAGGGATGCCGGTCAGCCGGGGCTCTGCTGCCAGCTCCTGATCTACCCGGTTACGGACTGTTGCCTGGAAACCCCCAGCTACCTGGAAAACGCCGAAGGCTTCGGGCTCACACTCGCCGGGATGCGCTGGTTCTGGGATCACTATTGCGCCTCAGAGAGCGATGGCCGTGAGTTCAAGGCCTCGCCTCTACAGGCTGAGAACCTCGAGGGGCTGCCCTCGGCGTACGTCATCACAGCCGGATTTGACCCGCTTCGCGATGAAGGGGATGCTTACGCTGCCAGGTTGATCGAGGCGGGTGTTCCAGTCGAGCTTGATCGCTACGAAGGGATGATCCATGGCTTCTGCGTATACCTCGGCCGGCTGGAGCAGGCAGGGATTGCCGTTGCCAGGATGTCCGCCGCGCTGCGGCGCAGTTTCGGCCAGGAGGACTGAACGCCGCCCGGGGCTTCTCTCAGCGGGCGTGGTCGAGAACGATGATGGTCGTTGCCGCCGGAAGCGTGTCACGCGTAACGATGAGCTCAGGGCCGCCGGGGGTCTCGATGGGATAGCCGGAGCAGGCTTCGAGAAAATCCTCGACCGGTTGAAGGTCGAGGTTGACCTTCGGAGTCTTGTAGTGCATCGGGAGCACCAGGGGAGGCCGGGTTCTGGCCACCAGCTCCGCCAGGTCAGGGATCTTGATGGTGGGGGGGCCTCCGGCCAGGGCGAGCAGCACATCTGTACCGCGCAGGAATTCAAGCGCTTCTCCTTCCGGAGCATGGCCCAGGTCTCCCTGGTGAGCGACAGTGATACCTTCCAACTCGAATTTAACCAGGGAGTTGGGTCCCTCCTTGTCTTCTGTTTCGTAGACCTCGAAGGCCGCAAGCTCAACGCCTCTGCAGGTCCTCGAGCCGCCGACATGTTCCAGGGCATCGAATAGCTCGTAGTCTCCCTGGATTGACGAGAGATCGGAGTGGTAGCGTTCGTTGTGGTGGCTGATTGAGACGATATCGGCCTCTTCATCAATCGGGAGATAGCCGCCGCACTCGGGGTAGTTGTAGGGGTCGAGGATCAGCTTGACCGCCTCGCCGGCTGGATTGACTCCTTCGATTGAGAAGGCCGCGTGTCCGAACCAGGTGATTTTCATCTATTCTCCGTCTCGCCTTTTATCTCTGTTGAAAACAACTCCTCCGCGTTCCCCTGAAACATTAAGCGGCTCCGAAGTGTTTTTTTTCAAGTAGAAGTCTACTATTCTTTGTCCTGACTATGAAGTATCGACAGCTTGGCCGTACTGGCCTGCAGGTTTCAGCGCTCAGCTTTGGAGCCTCCTCGCTTGGAGGAGTCTTTCGCAATATCGATGAAGCCGAGGGAATTCGCACCGTACATGTCGCTTTAGAGGAAGGCATCAACCTCATCGACGTGGCTCCCTATTATGGCCAGACAAGGGCGGAATCCGTACTCGGGAAGGCTCTGCGCGGAATTCCACGAGAGAGCTATTACCTCGCAACCAAGGTCGGTCGCTACGGCGTCCGGGAATTCGACTTTTCCTCCAGGCGGGTGACGGAGTCGGTGGATGAGAGCCTGGGGCGCCTGGGAACCGACCACATTGACCTGATCCAGGTTCATGACATTGAATTCGGCTCGCTCGACCTCGTCATCGAGGAGACCTTGCCGGCGCTGCGGGAACTCCAGCGCTCCGGCAAGGTGGGACATGTGGGCATCACCGGTCTTCCAGTGGGGATCTTTTCCAGGGTTGCGCAGCGGGCCGAGGTAGACACCGTTCTCTCCTATTCACGTTACTGTCTCAATGATATCTCGCTGCTGGGGATCCTGCCGGAGCTCGAGGAGCGGGGGGTCGGGGTGCTTACC
>CAJWMA010000439.1 GCA_913042995.1 uncultured bacterium
GGGCATCTGCGCTGGCCGGGGCGTGGGGCAGGACCGGGTAGAATCGGTACAGCTCGAGATTGAGAGCCTGGGGGGTATTGAGGGCTCGGATCAGTGGGATTGGTGGCAGGCGCGGACGGCTTATGTTCCCGGTGTGAGGCCGCGGTGGATTACGACCTTGTCAGAGACGGGGAAGGCCAAGTCCCACGATTTTCACGACATCTACCAGTCGACCAGCCTTGATGCCGGCAGAACCTGGAGCCGTCCCGCTCGAATCACGGCCCTCAGGCGCACGAAACAGGCCGACGGTTACGAGGTCGCGCCCGGCGATTTCTGGCCGACCTGGCATTCAAAGAGCGGTCGAGTCCTGGCGACAGGCAAGACCTTTAATTTCGCTGACGGGAAGCGCGAGGTCGCATTGAGGGAGAGGGTGGCTTACGCCGTGATGGATCCGAAGGCAGGGGCCTGGGAGCCCCTTCGATTCCTGGGCATGCCCGAAAAAGACCATGGCGGCTACCGGATCACCGGCGCGAACGCCGGCAACACCCAGCGCGTGGATCTTCCCGATGGGGATATCCTTCTTCCGGTCCGTTACTGGCGAGATCCGAAAAAGTATAATTTCACCAGCGTGGTGGCACGCTGCGCGTTTGATGGCGAGACCCTCACCTACAAGGAGCATGGGTCTGAGCTGAGCGTCCCTCGGGGGCGCGGTCTCTACGAGCCATCGCTGGTTGGTTTCGGCGGAGAGTATTTCCTTACCTTACGGGCTGACCATACCGGCTATGTCACGCGAGGCAAGGATGGGCTTCACTTCGAGGAGGTTCGCGAGTGGCTCTTCGATGATGGCAAGCCTCTGGGAAGCTACAACACGCAGCAGCACTGGGTTACGATTGGCGGAGGACTTTTTCTCGTATACACCCGGCGGGGCGCCGGCAACGACCATATGTTCCGGCACCGTGCGCCGCTTTTCATTGGCCAGGTAGATCCGGGCACCCTCCGTGTCATCCGGAAGACAGAGCGGGTTCTGATTCCGGAAAACCAGGCGACCCTGGGGAATTCCGGCGTCTGCCGGATCAGCGACAAGGAGAGCTGGATCACCTGCGGGGAAGGTCTTTTGAGGCTTGGGAAACGGAAGGGGCAGCGCAACAAGGTTCTTTTTGTGAAGATCCTTGCGAGGTAAAAGGCCTCTTCTTTTTTCTAAGTCCTTATATTGTTACGCTTAGGGGCCTCGGCGGGCTCTGCGGCCATCAGGCGATCCGATGGCAAACTCTTGGTTGTCCATCCCGGATAACCTAAAATAGCGCTATGAGATCAGCGTGTTTCTATGCATCTAGTCTCATGCGTCCGCGTTGCCGACTGTAGAGGAGAATACGAAGCAGTGCTCAATTTTGTCCAGTCAGGAGGAGGCAGGGATTGTTCCGGGTTCAGCCGGCGCGATTTTCTCCGGGTTGGAAGCCTGGGACTGGGCGGGCTGGCGCTCCCAAATCTGCTCGCGGCGAAGGGGGGATCTTCCGATGAGGACTTTGTCCGGGACAAGTCGGTCGTTCTGCTCTATCTCTCCGGCGGCGCGAGCCAGATCGAGACCTTTGATCCCAAGATGGACGCTCCGATGGAATATCGCAGCGTCAACGGCGAGGTGAAGACCAATATCCCCGGCGTCACCTTCGGGGGCAGCTTCCCCAGGCTGGCGGCCATGGCCGATAAGCTGGCGGTTGTTCGTTCGCACGCCCACAAGGTAGGAGATCATGAGAAGGCTCATATTCATGTGCTCTCCGGAGGCACCGACCCAGTAGGTAATCGCTCGGCTGGTTTCAGCATCGGATCCTGCTATTCACGTCTGCGTGGAACGAACCATCCTGACACTGGGTTGCCCACCTACATCACCCTGAACGAGGCCGAGGTGGATCGGCAGTACACCAAGGAGTTTCATCGCTTCAACAAGGGCTCCTGGTCCGGCTCTCTCGGGAGATCTTACGGGCCGTTTCCCCGGCAGGTGGGCTGGGGCGCGGAGGCCGCGGGGAAGACTATTGCCAGGAACAACGACCAGCGAGTGGACCCGGGCGTGGCGAACATGACCCTGAATCTCCCTCCGGAGATTTTTGAAAATCGTCGCCGGCTGCTCGATTCCATCGACTCCTTTCGGCGGCGGCTGGATGGCAGCAAGGCGATGGGGGCGATGGACAAGCTGTCGACCCAGGCCGTCTCCATGTTGCTTGGCGGCGCCACCAGGGCGTTTGACCTGGGACTTGAAGATCCCCGGCTGGTGGAAAAATACGACACCAGCCACATCAAGATCGGGCATAGCAGCCACAGGCCCAGCACCCTCGGCAAGCAGATGCTGCTTGCGCGGAGGCTCTGCGAGGCAGGGGCCGGCTTTGTCTCAGTGCATAGCGCCGGGTGGGACATGCATGCCGACAGCAACAACCCCGGGATGGTCAAGGGAATGGCCATGCTGGGGCCGACCATGGACCAGGCCGTATCGG
>CAJWMA010000440.1 GCA_913042995.1 uncultured bacterium
GGAATAGAGGAGGATGTCACGATCCTTGACGGCCAGGCGGGTCAGGCCTGCCATGCAGCCGTAGTTGGTGTTCTGCGGTCCATCGGGAAGGACCTCGCAGATCCGCAGGTTTTTCCAGGTATGGCCGCCGTCAGAGCTGGTCGCTGTCCATCTCCGCCGGGGGTTCTCACCTTCAGGGGCCCAGTGGCGGCGCGAGTTGTAATAGACCGTTCCATCTGAAAGCTCGGCGATGGTCGCCTCCCCGGTTCCATTGGCGGGAAAGGGTTCGCTGGTGTTCCAGGTCTTGCCTCCATCGTCGGAGTAGACGGCATTGGTGTAGTGCTGGGGCCACTTGCTGCGATGGTTTTGGCCGGCGTAGAAGCGCGAGGGGCGAATCAGGCGGCCCTTGTGCTTGCCGTGACGCAGGGTGATGCCATGGTCGTTCATGTGCATCGAGGGCATGTTGCCCTTGGAGTCGGGATTGATCTTCGCTTTGATCTTCTTCCAGGTCTTTCCATCGTCCTGGCTGCGGTAGACCGACACGGGCGCCGGAGGATGCCTGTCTTCGACGAAGGCGAGGATGTCGCCGGATCCTTCATCCACGACGACTCCTCCGCACTGGAAGCCCGGCTTCTGGATGACGATTTCCTCTCCCCAGGTCTTGCCCCCATCCTCGCTGCGGCGGGCGCGCACGTGGCTGGTACCCCAGGTGGCGATCACGGTTCCCTTCATCGACACAACAATGTTCGGGAATCTTTCTCCCCTGAATACCTGTCCCAACTCGAGGGACGGCTCTCCGAGGAAGGGCTCCAGCTTGCCTTCGCCTGCCGTGATTCTGCCTGTTGAGACAGCGGTTGCCAGGAGAGCTATGCCGCAGAGCAACGAGAGTTTCATGTTCATCGTTGGGTTCCTTTTGTTGAAGGGCGGTTTGTTCAATTCAGGTGACCATTGTGCCTACTACCGTGGCGTATAGTCAATCTCAACCGTCGCGTGGAGAGTCGTGATCTCAGGATGTGTGGGGCCAGCCGAGATAGACGATGTGTCTCGGGCCCTTGTACTTCGGTCTGTGATACTCGACCCGGAAGCCGCAGGCCCCCATCAGCTTCTCGAAGCTCTTGACCGGCCCCTCGGACCAGACGGCCATGCAGCCGCCCGGGCGCAGCGCCCTCCTTGCGCGGGCGAGAGCCTTGCGGCCGTAGACGAGATCCTCGGTTCCTTCAGGCGGCGGGTAGGGACCCTCGTAGAGATCGAGGACCAGGGCGTCGAACTTACCGTCATCTCCGGCGTCGGCGGCGCGTGAGATGAGGATGCTGACATCGAGTATCTCCAGCTTGACCCGGGGATCATCGAGCGCGTTTTTTGAGAGCTCGGCGATCGGGCCTCGGCACCACCTGGCGACGATGGGATTGAGCTCCGCGGTGACGACCTCCGCATCCGCAGGCAGCAGGTCGAGGGCCGCGCGCAGGGTGTAGCCCATCCCGAGACCGGCGACCAGCACACGGGGGGAGGCCTTCTCCTTCAGCGGGGAGCAGGCAAGGTCCGCGAGGGCCACCTCAGAGCGATGCAGGAAGCTCGACATCAGGGGGCGTCGATCGATGGAGATGATCCAGTGACCGCTCGCCTGGCGGATCAGCTCGAGCTTACCCTCGTCGGTGTCAACGCTGTCGATGATTTCAGAGGGTTGGGGCATGAATCGCTTTCCGGGTTGGTTCCCGCATGGGGAGGATAACGAGAGAAGACCGCTTTGCCGCCTGAAAAGAGGATTTTCGGCGAGACGGAGGCACCGTTTTATGCCGGTCTCCTCGTTTATTGCCCGATAATCTGGTACTATGACTTCCTGAATCTGAAAGCTACAGGCTTAGAGAAACAATCCAGGTCATTGCCTACGGCAAGGAGAGATCTTATGAGCAGAGTCAATCGTAGAGGTTTCCTCAAGGGAACTTTGGGCGCGGCCGCGGCCGTCAGCCTGCCCTCGATCGCGGTAGATGGAGCGATCCTCGGAGCGAACGAGCGTCTTCGCATGGCCGTCTGCGGCCTGAACGGTCGGGGCGGGAGCCACATTGGTGGTTTCGGCGGCGACAAGCGCGTTGAGCTTGCCTGGCTGGTCGATCCCGATGAGAACGTGCTGAAGCGTCGGCTGAGAGGCCGGAAGAATTGCCAGGGCAGCGCCAATTTCAGGAAAGCCCTCGCGGATAAGAACGTTGACGCGATCAGTGTCGCGGCGCCGAACCACTGGCACTCCCTGATGACCATCGAGGCGGCCCAGGCCGGCAAGCACTGCTATGTCGAGAAGCCCGCCAGCCACGATGTCTACGAAGGCGCGGTCGCGACCGCGGCCTGGAAAAAGTACAAGGTCGTCATCCAGCACGGCACCCAGCAGCGCAGTGACGCCAGGGTGGCCGGACTCCACGACCTGATCCACAAGGGCAAGTTCGGCAAGCTGAAGATCTCCTACGGCTA
>CAJWMA010000441.1 GCA_913042995.1 uncultured bacterium
GTTCGCTACAGAGATCTCCGCCTTTCCCTTCTGGGTTTCTTTTTCACAGGCGAACCGGACAATGTCGATTCCCGAGGCGCTGTGGGAATCAATGGTCAACTCGTTTTTCCGCTGGTCGGCAGCGGAGACCTCCTGGTAGGAGATCGCCTCGAGCCGGAAAGGGTTCTCCCGCGTTCCGAAGAGAGTGTTGATGGCGCCGACCAGGTCAGGGTCGGAGCGCCAGTTGGTTTTCATCGTGTTGATGTTGTCGCCCGCATCCGCGACGGCATCCAGGTAGGCGAAGATGTCGGCTCCCCGGAAGCTGTAGATGGCCTGCTTCGGGTCCCCGATAAAAAACACCGGCAGCTCGCCGGTGGCCTGGATCTTCTGGAAGATCCTGTACTGCACAGGGTCAGTGTCCTGGAATTCATCGATCAGCGCCGCATGGTAATGGCCGCAGATGGTCTCAGCCAGGAGCGTCCCGCGATCGCCTTGCAAGGCCTGGTCGAGATCCCTGAGAATATCGTCAAACCCCATCAGGCCCCGCTCTCTCATTCGCCGGGGCAGCTCAGAGCGAACCGCATCGGCCAGCTCCTGTTTTAATTCGAGGACACGGGCATCCAGGGCGCGGCAGAGAGTCCGGGTTTCCTCATCGAGGCGTTCGCAGGCCTCAAAGAATGGGTGGGGGGGCGGCTCGGCGCCCGCCTCTTTCGCCTTGGGCTTCAGGCCATCGTCAAGTCCGGCGGGGGTGAATTTATAGAAATTTCCGGGCAGCTCAAAAGCGGAACAGGTATCGGCTTCGAAGAAACGATCTAGCTCTGAAAACCACTTTTCCAGCGATGCCAGCCGGTACTTGTTTCTGTGCAGGTCCGTATTCTCATCGAGCAGGATCGCCTTGACGGCTTCGGTTTCTTCCAGCCAGAGCCTCCGGCATTCGCGGTAGGCCTCTTCCCTGTCTTTTGGATCCGGCATCGCCGGCAGCCCTGCGCGCTCCGGGAGGATGTCCGCTTCGGATCTCGAGCGGATCTTCTTCGCCAGTTTCTTCAGCGCCTTCGGGCTGAGTTTTTGTTCACGCAGGTATTTTACGATCAGCAGGTCTTCGTCATAAACCCGGGCGACCCAGAAGTCATTGACGACCTCTTCGATGAGGGGATCCATGTTCTTGACGATTTCACTGTCGAATGGAACCCCGCTCTCAAAGGCGTTCTCGCTGAGGATCCTCTTGTAGAAACCGTGGATGGTATGGATCGCGGCCAGGTCATAGGACTCGAGCGCCAGGTCGATGGCCGTGAGCGCTTTTTTCGCATCGACCCGTTCGAGAAGGGCTTTGAAGAACGGGTCGGAGCTTTCACCGTGTTCGAAAACCTCCAGGGCCTCGCGCAGCTTGGAGCGGATGCGATCACGCAGCTCGGCGGTCGCGGCCTCTGTAAAGGTCGCCACCAGGATGTTTTCAATCTCGAGGTTCTTTTCGACCAGGAGGCGGATAAAGAGCTGGGTGATCGTATAGGTCTTTCCGGTTCCCGCGCTCGCTTCGATGAGCTGGATACCGTCAAGTGTGATGGTTGCCGGATCGAGTACGCGGGTCATTCGTCCTCTCCCAGGTGATCCAGCAGCGGTGTGAAGATCTTTCCTACCAGGGTTCCGAAGCGGTTGTCCTCTCCCTGGAGCCCGAATTTTTCGGGATAGTCGATGGCCAGGGGGTCCGCGTCTCTGAAGAGCAGGCTGAAGACATTGGTTTCACGTTCAGGCTCCACGTCACCGCTCTTTTCCTCCCATACGCGCCGGGCTCTCTGAAGCGCGAGGCTGGCGGATTCATCGGAATCGTCTCCTGCCTTTTCGAGCTGCTGGAGATAGGCGCCTGAGGTCCTGGGAAAAAGGAGGAGGGGCTCGTTTTGACCGATTTCATAGAGCTCCAGTAGTTCCGCGAGGAGCGGCTCTGCTTCACCGACCTCGTTGAACCAATGAATTTCCATCCCTGGTCCCCTGGGCTTCCGGCAGGCCAGCTTGCTGGATCCCGGATAGCCGCCCGCTGCGCTCGCGCAGAGAACGAGGTGCTCGATCCACAGTCGCAGGAGGCGGTCCTCTCTGAAGCGTTGATAGCCGTAGCGTAAGAGTGCCTGGGGATAGATGTTCGCCAGCGTTCCCTGCAGACGGAAGCGGCCGATGGGCAGGTCTATCTGCAGCGCGTCGAGCTCTTTTTCAGCCCGAATCTTTCTGAGCTCTGCGACGACAGGTTCGAGCTCGCCGGCAAGTTCATTGACAAGGCAGGCTCCCGGAGCTCCCGGAGGAACCCGGCCGCTGGCGTTGAAGAAGGCGCTGATTTCATCCGGTGATCGGCCCTCCATGAGCTGGGAGAGCATCGTATTGCCCACCTGGTAGCGCTCGAGGAAGTTGAGATCGATCGGCTCCCGGTGATCGACTTCACCCCCCTCGCGCCGCAGGAGGATAT
>CAJWMA010000442.1 GCA_913042995.1 uncultured bacterium
CTCTCAAAGGCGAACGCCAGCTGCGCGGAATCTCCCTGGAGCGCGACCATCTCAAGCAAGCCCTCCTGGCGATCATCCGGAATCTTTCCATCCCTGATAAGAGCCACCAATCGGCCAACAACCCGCCTGGTCCCAACGGAAGCCAATGCGAATTCAAGCTGCCGGCTATTGCCGCCGAAATCTACCCTCCCATCCTCAAGAGCTGGAAGCCACCAGGGCTCGAGATCCACCGCCGTCACATGCAGCGCATAGGCAAGAAAACCCGATGCCTGCCCCCCATCCTTGAAATGCCTGCCTCCCCGATGGCCTGGAAGGCCTCCGGATGCATCGACAGGATGGTCGAGAACCGTCATGGCAAGCTCCATAGCGACCTCGGCGATGGAGCCTCCCGCCCTGGAGCCCACAAGACCCAGCGTTCGAACGGCCTCAAGCCGGACACGGGGAGACTCATCGGCCGCCTGGATGCCAAGAAGAGGGAGTGGATTATCCAGCCGGTCATACCAGTACCCGGCCACCCGTGTCGCCGCCGCGCGGACCCTGTGATCCGGAGACCGGAGCAACCGGCCAAGCAGGCCGGCTTCGACCTTGTCAATTGTCTGGTAAGCCCAGAGAGCTTCGAGCAACTGATGGTTGTATTCGGGATCCGACCTGTCGAGGCCGGCGACCCATTTCTTGAGAGCCTTCGCTACCTTTTCTCGAGGACGGTGACTCAAGACCCTCTTGGCGTGATGTCGCGTCCAGTCCTCAGGTGCTTTCAGGTAATCAAGCAGCTTCTCCTCCGTCGCTCCGACAAGCGTCGGTTTCTCAACGAGAGCTCGCCCCTTGGCTGTGAGCCTCCAGACGCGGCCATGCTGACGGTTTCGCATTGGACTGCGAAAATCGACCTCGCCATGCTGAATGATGGGGTTATACCAGTCGGCGAAATAGATGGCCCCATCAGGACCCATTTTCACGTCGACCGGCCGGAACGCTATGTGCTTTGACCGAAGAGGCTCCGCGACCTGACGGGATGCGTAGCCAGCCCCGTTCTCAGAGATCTCGTACCGGCGAACCCGATGGGCCCGAAAGTCATTCGTGATAAAGGTTCCGCGCCACTCTGGAGGAAGATGCCTCCCGCTGAGAATCTCGGCCCCGCACTCCTTCGGGCTGCCGGGGTTGAGTCCCCGCATGATCTTTCGGCTGGTCGGCGACCCGATGATCGTCGCCCCCGGCATAAGATAGATCACCCCATCCCCATAGGCCCCATCCGCCCCGAAAGATTGCCCCCAGCGATCAAAATGATGCCCCCAGCCGTTGCACATTCCGCGGACGTAAATCTCCAGTCGAAGCTTTTCGGGGCGGAACTGCCAGATCCCGCCGCCATTCATCCGGCGAACACCGTAGGGAGTCTCGATGTGGCTGTGAATATAGATGGATTGATTGAAATACAAATTCCCTCCGGGACCGTAGCGGAAGGTGTGAAGAATATGGTGGGTGTCCTCGATCCCGAAGCCCGAGAGAACCACGCGTTTTTCGTCGGCCTTCCTGTCCCCATCATGGTCCCTCATGTAGAGGAGGTCGGTGGAATTGGCGATGTAGGCGCCATCGTTATCATCGGGAACCACCCCGGTTGGCATCAGGAGGCCATCGGCGAAGACCGTCGAACGGTCAGCCGCGCCATCCCCATCCGTATCTTCCAGGATCAGGATTCGGTCGTTGGGCACCTGGCCGGGCTTGATGTGAGGATAGACGCCTGAACTGGCAACCCAGAGCCTTCCCCTGGCATCAAAGTTCATATTGATCGGCTTCGAGATCAACGGATTGGCCGCGAACAGATTCACCTCAAACCCCTCCGCCGCCTGGAACTGGCCGAGTTCGACAACGGGATCGGGCTTTGGCGCCTTTCGCAAATTCCGCTGGGCATGGAGCCCCACAGCCGGAAGCAGAAGGAAAACAGCGGTAAGACAGGTCCAGCTTCCCGGTTTTCTCACTTGGCACCCCCCTTCGCCCTGGCCAGTTCATACGCCCGCACGACAGGAACTCGAAGCCTGGCAATCTCGGCTTCCTTTTCCGTAATCAGCGGATCGAACAGCGGAATCTCCACTGCATTATTCCCCTGCTCATGCCTCCGAAACCCATAGATGTAAGGCCAGTTGGCCGGACGGTACCGATGGAAGTAGAAAAAGTTCTTCTCAATCGCCAACCGCCGTATCTTCTCAATTCGCTCATAATCCGGCCCGCCGCCAACATGGACCCCCGCCTTCCACTGGCTGGAATCAGCCTTCGCTACCTCGGTCCCGTCGACCCGCAGGACATATTCACCGGACCGGAGCCCCGCAACCCGGACAACCTGCTCGGCTCCACCCGCGGCGGCAAAACGAGGAAGACTACCTCGCAGGACCTTGAATGTGATCGTTTCGCCTTTTTTTTCCAGCCCCTCGACCT
>CAJWMA010000443.1 GCA_913042995.1 uncultured bacterium
TTTCTCTCCGATGACCATCGCTGGGACCGGCTGGGCTGCGCCGGGCATCCTATCCTCAAGACGCCGACCCTGGACAGCCTGGCCGCTGGCGGGATCCGGTTCGCGAATATGTTTGTCACCACCTCGATCTGTGCCGCCAGCCGCGCCTCGATCTTAACAGGTCTCTACGAACGCTCGCACCGCTTCACCTTCGGCACTCCGCCGATCGCTTCGAAGCTGACCTCCCAGAGCTACCCGGCGCTGCTTCGCAAGGCGGGCTACCGCACCGGCTTTATCGGCAAGTTCGGAGTCAAGATTGAGCGCGGCGAACGCGAGAAGATGTTCGACTTCTTCGTCGGCATCGGACGGGGACCGTATTTCAAGAAACAGAAGGATGGAAGCCTGCGGCACGAGAGCGAGCTCTGCGGAGACCAGGCCATCCGGTTTGTCGAGTCGAATCCCGAAGGCAAGCCTTTCTGCCTGTCGGTAAGCTTCAACGCCTCGCATGCCGAGGACGGCGACAAGCGTCCGGGCATCGGGCATTTTCCGTGGCCGAAAGCGGTCGACGGACTCTACGAAGATGTTGAGATTCCGGATGCTCTCTACAGCGCCCCGGAGATTTTCGATGCTCATCCTGAGTTCATGAAGAAATCGATGAACCGTCAGCGCTTCTTCTGGCGCTGGGACAAGCCCGAGAAGTTTCGCACCAACCTGAGAGCCTATTATCGCATGATCAGCGGGATCGACGGGGTGATCGCCCGGGTTCGGGGCAAGCTCGCGGAGAAAAAGCTCGCCTCCAATACGGTCATCATCTTCAGCGGCGACAACGGCTACTACGAGGGTCAGAGGGGTTTCGCCGGCAAGTGGTCGCATTACGAAGAGTCATTGAGGGTACCGCTGATTATCCATGATCCACGGGCGGAAAAGTCACATCGCGGAAAGGTGTCCGGCTTGATGACGCTCAATATTGACATTCCCGCGACGATCCTCGGCTACGCCGGCATCGATGTTCCCGCCGGTTACCAGGGGCGCAGCCTGGTACCCCTGGCGCAGGGCCGCGATCCGGGGAAATGGCGCGCAGACACCTTTGCCGAGCACCTGATGAATCATGCGGCGATACCGAAGTGGGAGGGCGTGCGCGGTTCACGCTACGTCTACGCACGCTACTTCGAGCAGGAGCCGGTCTACGAATACCTGCATGATCTGGAGAAAGATCCATCCCAGCTGAAGAATTTCGCGGCGGATCCGGGCTACCGTGAGACGCTCGAAAAAATGCGCAGACGTTGCGAGGAGCTTCGCGATGCCTACGGGGGTCCCTACGACTCCGCGAGGACGAAGAAGCTCAAAGCCCGGCAGCAGCAGAAGAAGCAAAAGAAGAAAGCCGGTTGAGAAGCCGGAAGTTCTTCAATGACTGTATGTTAAGAATCCGACAAGTACAGACAGCCATCCGGGCGAAGCTGGGGTACCATGGTCCGGTGACGGTGACGGTTAGCGTTGCCGGGTTCCGTGAACCATCTATCAGGAGATAAAAGACCATGAAGGCACTCATCGCTTCGATCCTTGCAGTAGGTGTGCTCGCTGGCGGTTACCTCGTTCTCAAGGTAAGCGATCTCAGCGACCAGGTGACCAGCCTGAACGATCAGCTGGGTACCGCACAACTGGCTCTCAATAACCTGGAGGGTTCAAACGAAGACAAGAAACAGAACGCCGGGCTCAAAGATTTGGGTGATCGATTGACCCTTCTCGAGGTTTCGAAGAACGATACGGACGCCTCCGCGCCTGCCGCGGCTCCGGCTGCCGGCCTGTCCGAGGTCCAGGCGCAGCTTGCGGTCCACGACAAGGACATCGCGCAGTTGAAGAAAGACCTTAAGGGCTCCAGCCAGGTCAGCAGCCGGCTTGACGAGGTCGCCGATCGTTTCCTGGGCGGCGGAAGCAGGGACTCCAACGGTGAACGCGAGGGCGGCCTGAACCGACTCTCCGAGCTCAGGACTCTTTTCAGCGGTGATTCCAACGAGTTGACCCCGGAGCAGCAGCAGCGGCGTGAAGAGCTCACCAAGCAGTTCCAGGGCCAGCGGGACGACTGGACGATCAGGGGCTTTGACCGTTCCCTCGAGCTGAAGCTCGATGATGGCCAGAAAGACACCCTCAAGCAATTCCTCGCCCAGGAGCGGGCCTCACTCGATGAGCTCAAGGGCCAGGAGCTCGAAAAGGAAGCTCTCGCCGCCTCCCAGAAACAGATCAAGGTCAACACAGATGCCCGCGTCGAGACAATCCTGACCGCTGACCAGAACACCTCCTGGGGCAAGTACCGCTCCCAGTCACGCTCCTCGAGAGGCTTCGGA
>CAJWMA010000444.1 GCA_913042995.1 uncultured bacterium
CGCCATCCACGCCACCCCCATCGTGGTCAACGGCCATGTCTACTTTGGCACCATGGTCAGGCCCGCCTTCTATAAGCTCAAGCCCAATGGCAAGATCGCCTGGAAGTTTCGAATCCCGGCCGGCTCCAACAAGGGGACGCTCGGCGAAAAAGGCAAGCGGGCCGTCAACCCGATCGAACACGGCCCGGGCATCCTGAGCACCGCGCTGGTAACTGACAGCACCGTCTTCTTCGGCGATGCAGCAGGCGTGTTCTACGCCCTCGATCGCGCCAGCGGAAAGAAGCTCTGGTCTCTCAACTCCAAGGTCGATGGCTTCCCCGGCAACCACCACGCCAATGTCTTTATGTCCTCTCCTGTCCTTGCCGATGGGAAAATCATCGTCGGCGGGGGAACCCACGAGCATCCCTATCCCCAGGACCCCAACTATCCCTGCTGCACAGGGCGGGGCTTCGTGATCGCCTTCGAGCCCGAAACCGGTAAGATCGTCTGGAAATATGATGTGGGCCCGCCACCGAAGAAATTCAAGAAACCCGTCGTCATCGAAGACGCCAACGGAAAACACGTCTTCACCCACGGGCCGGCCACGAGCTCGGTCTGGTCCTCGCCATCCTGGGATGCCCGTCTTGGCCTGATCTTCTTTGGAACCGACGTGCAGAACTCTCCGCGCGCCCCAACCCCGGACAACCCCCGGCTCGACACGGAGTATTCAAGCGCCGTGATCGCTGTCGATGTCAAGACCGGCCGGGAGCGCTGGGTCACCCAGATCAACAAGGGTGACATCTTCAACCATTCGATGTCGGGCTACGACCCCAACACCGGCCGCTACAAGGATCTCTCGATCGGCGACACCCCGAAGCTCTATGACATCAAGGTCAAGGAGCGGAAAACCCGGGTTGTCGGGGTTGGCTGCAAGGACGGCGGCTTCTATGTCTTCGCCGCTGCCGACGGAAAGCTGCTCAACTCAACGCCCCTCTACAAGGGGAAGCCGCGCTTTCCCCTCGACCCTAAGCCGGACAAGCGCCTGATCGCGCTGCCGAGCCCGATCGGGGGCATCCAGAGCGGTTGCGCCACCGATGGTAAGCGTGTTTTCACCAACGCTATCGACTGGCTGCGAATCGGGCGGGCTCTTCCCGACGGGGGGCGGGTGGTCTGCATTCACCCCGATGCGGAGAAAGAATTCTGGCGGCATGAGCGGCCAATCATCAAGTCAAGGAGCCGCGGGAAAATCGGCGACCCCGTTGGCTCCGGCATTGCCCTCGGAGGCGGCATCGCCTGCTTTACGACCACGGTCAGCGAACAGCTGGTGGTGCTCGATGCGGCAAACGGAAAGGTGCTCAAATCAAAGCATATCGGGACCGTCTGGAGTGGCCCCTCGATTTCAAGGGGCCGGATCTATGTTGGGACCGGAAGCATCCTGTTCCTCAAGAAACAGATGAACGGTATTCTCTACAGCTTCGGCCTGCCTGGCGAGGACGAAGTAGGCCGCCTGGGTGGCGGTGATGAATAAGTCCGCTGTCAACCTTCGATAAAGGAGCTCAACCATGATGAAACTAGCTGTTCTGCTATTGCTGGTCTTGCCCTCCCTGGCCGCAGCCCAGGAGGGCCCCCCTCCGGAGGAGCTCACCTTCCGCAAAGACAACATCATGAGCGAGGGTGTCCGCCTCGGCGCCGAGGTCTTCTCCCTGAAGACGAACGAGGAGAAGAAGTTGCCGACCATCGTCATGTGCCACGGGTGGGGAGGCACGGCGAAAGCGCTTCGTTCCGATGCGGCGGTGTTCGCCCGCGCGGGCTACCTTGTGGTCACCTTTGACTATCGCGGCTGGGGCGCCAGCGATGGCCGGATCATACGTGCCGGCGAGAAGAACAAAGATGGCTCCAGGGCGGAGGTGAAAGAAATCCGGGAGGTGATCGACCCCATCGAACAGACCACCGACCTTCTCAACGTGATTCACTGGGTGCAGGAAGAGAAGCAATGCGACCGCGAGCGCATCGGGTTGTGGGGGAGCAGCTTCTCCGGTGGCCACGTGGTCTACGTGGCAGCCCGCGACCCGCGTGTCAAGGCCACGGTCAGCCAGGTGCCCGCCTTTGACGGGCGCTGGGCCATCAACTCCTCCCGCATGCGGAAGGAGACCTATGGCGGCGCCACCCAGCGGGCCCGCGGCAAGGCCGGCTACCCCGAGCCGGGGGAGGCCGCCGTTGGAAAGCTGAAAGGCTCTCCCATTCTCGAAAAAATCGGCCGCTACGCCCCGGTAGAGGACGCCGCGCGCCTGAAGAGTTGTGCCGCGCTCTTCATCCTTGCTGAGAAGGAAGAGCTCTTC
>CAJWMA010000445.1 GCA_913042995.1 uncultured bacterium
CATGTGGAATATGTTCTGCGTGACCCTCGCCCTGATGGCTGGAACCGCCGGCCTGCCGCATGTCATCGTCCGCTTCTACACGGTCAAGAACGTCAAGGCGGCGCGCTGGAGCGCCTTCTGGGCCCTGCTGTTCATCGGCATGCTCTACCTCACGGCCCCGGCAACCGCCGCCTTCGCACGCTATTACATGATCGACAGCATCAACGGGAAGACCCAGGCAGAGCTGCCGGAATGGTTCGAGAACTGGGAAAAGACCGGTCTCATCCTCTGGATAGATGATGGAGATGGCAAGCTGAGGTACTCCGCTGGCGCGGACAACGAGGTGTTCAACAAGGGCGGGCTCACAGGACCGGCAGCCGCGCTCGGCTGGGACAAGCTCATTGCAAGCCGGGATGGCGAACGGAAAACCGCGCTCCAATTGCTCAACGCCCAGCCAAAGATCCGCGGGCCGGACAAAGACATCATCGTCCTGGCGACACCTGAGATGGCCAACCTCTACGCGTGGATCATCGCCCTTGTCGCCGCCGGCGGCCTGGCAGCCGCCCTCTCCACCGCCAGCGGCCTCCTGCTGGTGGTGTCCTCGAGCATCGCCCACGATGTCTACTACCGCATGATCAACCCCGAGGCATCCGAAGCGAAGAGACTCCTGGTGGGCCGCGGCGTGATCGGCATCGCGGTCGTCATCGCCGGGCTCTTCGGAATCTACCCCCCTGGTTTCGTCAGCCAGGTGGTCGCCTTCGCCTTCGGACTGGCAGCGGCCAGCTTCTTCCCCGCCATCGTGCTCGGAATCTTCAACAAGCGGGTAGGAACCATTCCCGCCATCTGCGGCATGCTGGCCGGTATCGGTTTCACAGCCAGCTACATCATCGGCCAGGTCTACCTCGGCATGGAACCGTGGTGCTTCGGCATCAAAGCCCAGGGAATCGGCACCATCGGAATGCTGCTCAATTTCATCGTCACCCTGAGCCTGACACCTCTCTGCCCCCCGCCGGATGAAAGAGTCTGCGCCCTGGTCGACTCGGCCCGGCGGCCCGAGACCCCCGACGATGCCGCCCCGGCGGCGGCAGATCACTGAACCCATGCTCGGCCTGCGCTACGATACACCCGAAGGCTGGGCGAGCCGCGCGCTTGAAAAACCCGGCGCCCTGCTCCTCGACCATCTCTTCTGCGAACAGAAGGCCGCCGCCATGGCGAGGGCGATCGCCCGGCGTCACGGTGAGGAGAAACCCTCTCTGATCAAGCTGATGGAAGAGCTGGCGGCGGAAGAAGAGGAGCACTTCGACCAGGTCGAGAAGCTGCTTGAGGATTACCCTCCGGCCACCCAGCCGCGCGGCGGCAACCCCTACGCCATCGGCCTGCGGCGCTTTATCCACAAGGACGGCCGGGCGAGTTTTCTCGACAAGCTGCTGGTGTGCAGCCTCATCGAGGCCAGGAGCGCCGAGCGCTTCCAACTGCTGGCGAAGGAATTACGCGGCTCGACCCTCGGCAATTTCTACGAAGATCTCTACGCCAGCGAGGTGGGACACTACAGGCTCTTCGTCGAGCTCGGAGTCGATCACGCCGGCGAAGACCGGGCGCTCGAGCGCCTGGAAGAATTGCGCGAATTCGAGGGACAGCTCATAGCTTCCCTGCCCCCCGGCCCCCAAATTCATTCAAGCTGAGAGCCGCTGCCGGGTGAAAAAACCGCCTGTCTGCGGTAAACTGCCGCCTTCCAGTTCGTTTCGCCCAAACCCGGGCAGCCCCGCAGCAGCAAGGTCTCTTCCATGTCCATTGTCGGCCTCGATATCGGCACCACCGGCGTAAAAGCGGTCGTCTTCCGTGAAGATGGGACCTTCGTCACCGCCCCCTACCGTGAATACGACCTCGAAAGCCCGAAGCACGGGCACCTCGAGCTGAATCCGAACGAGGTGCTCGACGCGGTCCGGGAGGTGCTCGGCAAGGCGGCCGCGGAGACAAAAGATGACCCCATCCGCTCGCTCGCTACAAGCACCCTTGGAGAAGCGATGGTCCCGGTTGACGAAGACAACAAGCCGGTCGGTAACGCCATCATCGGCTTCGACGCCCGCGGGCAGGAGTCGGTCCCCCTGCTACGCGACAAGCTCAACGACCACGAGGTTTTCGATATCGCCGGGCACGGGATCAACAGCTTCCACTCCATCTTCAAGCTGCTCTGGCGGCGCGACCACGACCCCGACACCTTCGCCCGCACGAAGAGATTCCTCTCCTTCGGCGACTTCATCCAGGCCTCCCTCGGAATTGAACCCCACATCGACTACTCGATGGCCTCAAGAACCCTCGCCTTTGACGTCAAGAAGCT
>CAJWMA010000446.1 GCA_913042995.1 uncultured bacterium
CCCCATCTCGATTTCTGCTTGGAGGCCGATGGTCCCAGACAGAGTGTTCATCGATTACCGGGAGCCTTCGATGGTCCTGGCCGGCCTCCGCCGCCGGGCCTCCTCGACGAAGGCCTTGACGAGGCCGAACTGCAATTCGTCGCTCACCGTCATCTCCGGGTGCCATTGGACGGCGATGGTCCATTCGTCTTCGATCTCCGAGATCTCGATGGCTTCGATGGTCCCTTCCGGTGAGCGGGCCACCGCTCGCACGCCCTCGCCGAGGCGTCCCACGGCCTGGCGGTGGTAGCTCGTTACGTTCTCGACTTTTCCAGCGCGCATGAGCTCCGACAGCAGGCTTCCCTTCTCGATCTCGACCGGGTGTCCCCTGGCGCTGAAGTGGATCTCTCTCAGCTCCCGGTTGTCGTCAAGGTCGACAAGCCCGCCCCCGAAGGCCACGTTGAGGATCTGCGCGCCGCGACAGATTCCGAGGATCGGAAGCCTCATAGAGCGAGCCTCCCGGATCAGGGCGAGCTCGAAATCGTCACGCCCGCGGTTGACGAGCTCAGCCGTGTCCGGGTCGCCTCCGTAGAGCTCGGGGTCGACATCGCCTCCGCCGGACAGCAGCAGGGCCTCCATGCCGGCGAGCTTCTTCCTGACCTCGGCCGGCTCAAGGACTCCGGGTTTATCGGGAACCTCCAGCTTCACAAGCCGGCCGCCCGCGCGGCTGAAGATCTGGTCGTAGGTCAGCGCGGTGAATCCCAGCCTCGCGATCCAGCCATCGTCGGGAGTCATGGCGATCCGCGGGGCGTCCTCGGGGAGCGAGGCGTTCCACAGGCGCAGTCCTCCCCAGAAGATGAGGTAGGAGGCAACGCAGGCCGTCAGCAGGATGAAGGCCAGCAGCAGGAACCGCCGCTTCCGGCGGGGAGGGGAGCTCTCGCCTTCGCTCATGAATCCTCGTCGCTCTCTTCTGCCGCCTTCGGCGGTCCGCTTTCGGAGGTCAGCAGCTCCATGTTGATCTTGCCGTGCTTGAGGAAGACGACGAGAGGATAGAGCGCTCCGAGCATCGGCCTGGGGTCATCGGATGAGAAGAGGTCGTTGACGGTGTTCTTGTGCACCTTGAAGAGCTGCTGCACCGTTTCGGAGCGTCCCTTGACGTCGACGAAGTCCTTGAGTCCGCCGAAGAGCTGGCTCAGCCCCTCGCGTTTGGAGCCCTCGCTGAACTCCTCTCGCGCGCCCTTCCAGACCTCCTTCAGGTTGTCGCTGTGGGTGGAGCTCTTCGAGATCTCCTGCAGGGTGGCGAGGAGACCGACGAGCGGCGCCTCGGTCTTGACGTCGTAGCTCACCTCGTCAGGCGGGTCGACCTTGCCATCGACCGCGAGGCGGTAGAGGAGCCAGGGGTAATCCCAGCCGGACTCGACGGCCTGGGTCAGGCCGCCCCAGAAGCGCGGGTTGACCTCGATGAGCCAGGGGTCTTCCTCGAGGTCGCCGGTCCAGCGGAAGTCGATCTCGGCGACGCCGTGCCATCCCTTCGGGCCAAGCAGGGCCTCGCACACCGACTCCATCTTCTCGGCCTTGACGGTCTCGCGCACCACGCCGGCTCCCTTGTCGGCGGGGAACTGGCGGATGTTACGGTAGGTCATGCAGGCGATGAGCTTGCCCCGGTCAAAGAGCGTGGTGACGCAATAGTCGTCGCCGGGCACGCCCTGCTGGACGATGGGGTAGTCCTCCGGGGCGAGGCCGTAGTCTTCGACCAGGCTCTTGAAGTAGGAGATGAGCTCCTCGCGCGTGTCGACCTTGGCGATACCGACGCCGGCGGCCGACTCCCGCAGCTTGACGAAGGCCGGCAGGGCGATCTCATCAGCCCGGCTCTCGAGCTCTTCGATGCTCGCCGGGAAGATCGTTGGCGGGGCGCAGAGACCATTGTCCTGGGCGTAGGCGGCGAGGGTTCCCTTATTGTGCACCTCCTCGATCTGCTCGATAGAGGGAACAGGCACCCGGATATGGGCCTCGAAGCGCTCACGGTGCTTCGCGATGAGGTAGGTCTCCTTGTGGATCGGCATGAGCACGTAGGGAGTGTCGGGATCTTCGGGCTTGTGCTTGATGATCTCGCTCTCGAGCTGGTCAAGGAACTCATCTGGGTTCTTCGAGCAGTCCGGGTAGGTGAAGCTCGCCGTTGAGTATTTCGAGAAAGAGGCTGGCGTCATGGCGACCTCGTCGGCGGTGATGACCTCCACCCCGCGGCGCCCGAGGCTGCGGGTGACGGCGAGCGACTGCCAGCCGCGCGCGTAGGTGACGATGAC
>CAJWMA010000447.1 GCA_913042995.1 uncultured bacterium
CCCTCATAGAAGAGAGAGCAGCGACAGCCGCTTCACCCGTTGTTGACACTCTGGACGAGGATACGATTGCCGGCGGACCCGGGACGACGGTTGATGCTCCGCCAACAAGAACTTTTTCCGCGAATCCTCCTGCGAATAAAACTCGAGTCGCCAAGGTTCCGGGCTATCCAAAGAAGCATACGATCAAGGCGGGTGAGAGCTATTGGGTGCTGGCTGCTCAATACTATGGGAAGGGGTATCTCCATCCTGTAATTTCCAAGGCCAACAAGGGAGTGAGGTTCCAGCCCGGCAAGGTGGTGGTGATTCCTTCGCCTCCTCCGGAAGCGGTCAAACGGCCGAAAAAGCAGGTTGCAGAGAAAACGAAAAAGCGGGCGGTTCCAAATTCACCCAGGGCAGCTGCTCCCGCCGCGAAGACTTCACCGAAGGAGTTTTATACGGTAAAGAAGGGCGATACTCTGGCCGGGATCGCAAAGAACCTGCTTGGCAGCACCAAGTACAAGAACAGGTTCTATACGGTCAACAAGGCCCTGGACCTCGAGTTCACTGGAGATCTGCTCTATACGGGTATGAGATTGCGGGTGCCGAAGCTATAAGGGAACCCTGGCCGTTCTCCTGCGCCGAGCTCGCCCCACTCCTTTCTTCTTCCGCAAAGGGGAGAAGGAGTCCTAGCGGTTTTCGGCCGCGCCCTTTCCATCGAGGAACTCTTCGTCGTTCTTCTTGACGCCGAGAACCTTGCGGAAGACGTTCTGCTTGTAGAAATCGTCTTCCTTCATAGCGGTGATAGCGCTCAATAGCTTCTGCTGCTGTTCGTCAAGACGCTCGTTCTTGGCCCTCAGCTCGTTTTCAAGGCGGCTCAGGCTGCTGTACCTGACGGCGCGCGGCGGAAGAACGAGGAGAGCGACTGTAATCGCAATTAACGCGATGACGGCGAACCAGTAAACCTCTCGCCAGAAAACTCTTCCTTTATCCGATCCCATAGACCGCTCCTCCAGCGAGTTTCTCTTCAATTCTCAACAGTTGATTGTATTTTGCTACCCGATCGCTTCGACAGGGAGCGCCTGTCTTGATCAGCCCGGCTTCGGTTGCCACCGCGAGGTCGGCAATGAAGGAGTCTTCAGTCTCACCTGAGCGGTGCGAGATCAGGTTCTTGAAGCCGTTTTCCCTGGCCAGTTCGATCGCATCCAGGGTCTCGGAAACACTGCCAATCTGGTTCAGCTTGATCAGAATTGCGTTCGCGGACTTCTCTTCGATACCTCGCTGCAGGCGCTTGATGTTGGTGACGAAGAGATCATCGCCGACCAGGCTGACTCGCTCTCCGAGGGCCGCTGTCATCTTCTGCCAGCCTTCCCAGTCATTTTCATCCAGGGGATCTTCGATGGAGAAGATGGGGTAGTTGTCGACAAGGTTCGTGTAGAACTCGATCATTTGATCGGCGTCGAGCTTTCGTCCCTCCCCCGTGAGCTCGTATTCCCCGGTCTCCTTGTTGAAGAACTCAGAGGCCGCTACGTCGAGAGAGATCTGGACATCTTCGCCAGCCTTGTAGCCCGCCGCCTCGACAGCCTGCAGGATGATCTTGACGGCGTCTTCATTGGAGCCGAGGTTGGGGGCGAAGCCTCCTTCATCTCCTACCGCGGTGCTGAGGCCGTCGGCGGAGAGGACTGTTTTGAGATGGTGGTATATTTCCGATCCCATCCTCATCGCTTCGGTGAAGCTGGCGGCCCCGGAAGGAAGGATCATGAATTCCTGGACATCGACGTTATTGTCGGCGTGCTCGCCGCCGTTGATGATGTTCATCATTGGACAGGGCAGTCGTGAGGATGATTCGCTGCCGAGGTGTACATAGAGGGGGAGGCCGCGTGAGGCGGCGGCGGCCCGGGCGGCAGCCATCGAGACGCCCAGGATAGCGTTGGCGCCGAGACGTTTTTTTCCATCGGTCCCATCGAGCTCAATCATCGTGTCGTCAATCGAGCGTTGATCGGCTGAGTCTTTTCCCGCCAGGGCCTGGCTGATCTCTCCGTTGATGTTGGCGACTGCCTGGAGGACACCTTTGCCCATGTAGGTGTCTCCGCCATCGCGGAGCTCGAGAGCTTCATGCTCACCGGTCGACGCTCCTGAAGGAACAGCCGCTCGGCCGGTTGAACCGTCAGCCAGGCGGACGTCAGCCTCTACGGTTGGGTTGCCTCTCGAATCGAAAACCTGTCGGCCCTGGACGTGATCTATTCTGGTATTGCTTTGAGATTCCATAGTGTCTATGCTACTTGGTCGATGTC
>CAJWMA010000448.1 GCA_913042995.1 uncultured bacterium
CTCGATCCTGAAACCAGGGAAACCATTGTCCGAATCATCAAAAGCTGTGTCTATGGTGATCTGGCGACCATCTGCCCC
Organism: uncultured bacterium; assembly: GCA_913042995.1. Taxonomy (GTDB): domain Bacteria; phylum Planctomycetota; class UBA8108; order UBA8108; family UBA8108; genus UBA8108. Next base: position 79 of record CAJWMA010000448.1, read on the forward strand.
GCCGAGAACAGCCCAAGGGTCCGGCCTGTCTGCGCGTTTCTCCAGGATGACCTCTCCATTCTCATTCCAAGCCATACCGAGACCCGGAAGATCGCGGAGCTCGAGGCCAACCCCAGGGTGGAAATCTGCTTTGTGGATGCGGAGCACTGGCAGGTTCGGGTGGCCGGGATAGCCGTGGTGGTCGAAGATGCCTCCGTCAAGAAGGAGCTGATAGAGACCACGCTGAGCCCCCAGCTCTGGCGCGGCTTCTTCCCCGACGCGGAGGCCGATGAGCGCTTCGTGCTCTACCGGATCGAACCGAAATCCTTCGAGTGGATGAAGGAGTGGGAGATGAGCTACCGGAGGGTCGAGCTCTAACCCGCGGTCATTGCCCGGCGCTTTTGAGCATCTCGACGAAGGCCTTCAAGAGCGGGGTATTGTCATGCCAGGTCCTGGCCGTGACCAGGTTGCCGTCGATCACCGTCGGCTCATCGACATAGGCCGCTCCACCCTGCTCGACATCGAGAGCGCACTTGGCCACGGTGGTCAGCGTTCGGCCCTCGATGCAACCGGCGGCCGTGAGGATCTCCACGCCATGACAGAGCGCGGCGACAGGCTTGCCGGTCTCGAAGAAGTGGCGCGTGAGCCTCAACAGGTCCTCGTCATAGCGCAGATACTCCGGCGCCCGGCCGCCTGAGACGAAGAGCCCGGCGTATTCACCCGGGTCGACATCTCTGAAGGCCACGGTCGCCTCGATATGATAGCCGGGAGTCTCCTGGGTGATGTCCCACTCGGAGTCGGGCGGCACCTCGTGCAGAACCATGTGATAGAGACGAGCCTCGGGGCCGGCGACCACGACCTCGAAATCATCCTCGGGCAGACGAAAGAACGGGTACATGGTATCCAGCACCTCCGTCGCATCTCCGATGGGCAGCAGGACCTTTGGCATTGGCAAGCTCTCCGAGAGTGTTCCAGTCGTCAACTATGCTGGCGACAACGCCAGCTCGGCGGGTTATTGTAACCAAAAGTCCTGTTTCGGTCTGTCCAGGATCACGCACGATGGGTCATTCTTTTTACAGCTGCGACTGGGGCACCTCAAACTTCAGGCTGAGGCTGGTCCATTTACCCTCACTGGAGATCACCGGTGAGCTCCGCACAGCCGATGGCATCGACCGCCTCGATGGCGATGACCCCGGCCGCTTCGCCTCCTATCTCGCCGGCAGGATCGACGAGCTTCCCGGCCCCGAAGACCAGGCTTCCGAAATCCCCCTGTGGATCTCCGGCATGGCCAGCTCGTCGATCGGCTGGCGTGAACTGGACTACGCCCGCCTCCCGTTCCCTCTCGACGGCAGCGGAGCGGTCGTCGCCGCCCTGGAGCCTCTCACCAAAAGCCGCCCCTGCCCGGTGCGCCTGGTCTCAGGGCTGAGAAGCGAGGACGATATCCTTCGCGGCGAGGAGACCGAGGCCCTCGGACTGCTGAAGCTCCTCGGCAGGACAGAAGAAGAGACCCTGCTGATCCTGCCCGGCACCCACTCCAAGCACCTCCAGGCGCGTGGAGGCGAGCTTGCCTCCATGAGGACCTTCATGACCGGCGAGCTCTACGCCATCCTCACCCGGCACAGCATCCTCCGCCACACCGTGGAGGAGCCTGGAGCCCTCGCGGGACTGGAGGATGCATTTGTCGAGGGGATTCGCTCAGGGGTTCGAGATGGGCTCTCTGGCGGGCTCTTCGCCGCGCGAACCCGCCAGGTTCTCGGCGGCAAGGAGCCCCGGGAAAACGGAGCCTACCTCAGCGGCCTGCTGCTCTCGGCCGAGCTGGAGCCTGCCGGGAATTGCGGCAGTGACATTTTTGTGGCCGCCGCTGGCGTGGTGGGAGACATGTACCGCCTGGCCGCGGCCGAGCTCGGGATCGAGAGACTCCAGACCGTTGACGAGCGGAACCTCGAGCTCTCCGTGCCGGCGGGACACGCGCTCCTGGAGAAGAACTTCCAGGGAGAGACCTCTTGAAGAACATCGAGATCAAGAGCCCCCTTGCCGACAGACCGGGCACCGAGGAACGACTGCGCTCCCTTGGGGCGAAGCTCGAGTGGACTCGGAGACAGATCGACACCTTCTTCAATTCACACTCCGGGTGGCTGAAGCTGCGCGAGGTGGAAGGCTGCCCGGCCGAGCTGATCTCCTACAGGCGTTCAGTAGAA
>CAJWMA010000449.1 GCA_913042995.1 uncultured bacterium
CGCCTTCGACGAGACCGTGTCGACCGTCCGGGCGACATCCTGCAGCAGCCTCCAACCCTCGGCGTTCACCTTGATGAAATCGGTGCCGTCGATACGAAAGCCATCTACATGGTACTCCTCGAGCCACATCCTCACCGAATCGCAGATGTACTGACGCACCTCGGCGCGGCCGTAGTCCGGACGAGGCCCCCAGGGAGTCTCCCGGTAGCCGTTACCCTCGGGATAGAAGTAGATCTCCTCTCCATCGTACTCGAGCAGGTTCCCGGCGAGGTCGCTGGCGCCCATGTGGTTGTAGACGACATCGAGCAGCACCGCGATGCCTCGCTGGTGGCAGCGGTCGACGAGATACTTCAGGTCATCCGGATCGCCGTAGGATGACTCGGGCGCGAACTGGAAGGATGGGTTGTAACCCCAGGAGAGCTCGCCGGCGAACTCCATCAGCGGCATCAGGCCGACCGCGGTAATCCCCAGCTCGACGAGATGTTCGAGATGGCGGTCCACCACGTCCCGGAAACGTCCGGGATGATGCTCCACCCCGTCACCGCCGCCGGTAAAGGTCCCCACATGCAGCTCGTAGATGATCATGTCCTCGAAATACGGAGTCACCCAGCCGTCATCCCCCCACTCGTAGTCCGAGCTCCAGATGATGGAGTCCCCCACCGAGCTCACCTGTCGGCGCGAGTGCGGGTCGGTCCTCCAGATCGTCTCGCCATTGCGAATCGCGAACTTATAGCGCTGACCCGCCCGGGCTCCCGGAACCCGCCCCTGCCAGTAGCCGCGTACATTGGTGAGGGGATGGGAGGAATCACTCCAATTGTTGAAATTCCCGGCCACCGCGACCCGCTGGGCGTTGGGAGCCCAGACCCGGAAGACTGTCGCCGCGCCAGCGACGGTGGCGCCAAGCGGATAGCCCCCGAGCGCTGTAGTGTTGACCAGGAAGTCGCCGTGGTCCGGCGGGTTGCCTGACATTCCCAGGCGGTTGAAATAATCGGTGTCGGAGCCGTCGATAAGCTCAAAGCGGTAATAAACGAAGCCCGCATCTCCTGCCTCGACCACGCCCCGCCAGATGTCAAAGATGCCCTCGTTCCTGACCCAGGACATCTCGTAGCGCCGGGTCTCACCGTCATAGGCCCGGATCCGGGCGGCGCTCAGGTCGCCTCTGAAGACACGCAGCTCGAGGGAGAAGTCTTCTCCCAGGCCGGGGTTCCGCGGTGAACGAAAGGTCTCATCGGAATAGACCCCGGCCCACTCGACATTGTCATCGTTTTGCGCCGCGTGAACCTCGCCGGCGATCCAGAAAGAAAACGCCAGCAGAAAAACAGCCTCGTAGGTGCGCCTGGAAAAGTTCATGACTCATACGGCCCGCGGGAATTGCTCGAGATCTCTGCTGGAAATGAAGCGGAAAAAGCTCTGGCGTCGATTATACCACCGCCGCATCCTTCCCGTCAGCTATCCTCAGCGTCGCCGGTAGTCCTCGCAGGAGGTGGCGTTGGGACGCTCGGTACGATGGCAGTCCCGGACATCGTTGTAGCGGCAGGTGTCACAGAGGAACTCCGAGGAGCCGCCGGGCCAGCTGTCGTCGGCCTCATGATGGTCGGAGACCGGACCGGCGGAGGGCGCGAAGAGAGCCGCCACGACGGCGAGAACCAGGAGGGTGAGAAAGTACGATGCCGCTGAAACGCCCAGGAAGCGTGAGATCCCGCCCGGCCCGGCGAAAGCCTGCAGGAGAGCGCCGGCGAGCACCACGCCGACGAAGACCACCAGGCGCCTGGATCTGAACATGAGGATCTCCCTGTAAAAAAACCGCCGGGGCAAACACCAGTGCCTGTCCCGGCGGTTTTCAGAATAGCTGCGGCCCGACCTTCAGGCCGGGCCCAACAAGGTGGTGTTTTAAATCAAAGGCCGATCTGCCAGCGCACCATGAAGGCGTGCACATCTTCACCGCCATCCATGTCGGAGTAGACATAGTTGAACATCGTTCGGAAGGTCGGGTTGTGGTAGATATTCACGCCCACGGTCAGATCGTCAAGCTTGTGACCAATCGTCGGAATCATGACCCCTGGCTTCGGCGAAACGATGTAGTCGTCGTAATCAATCGAGCCGTAGCGCACGGCCAGCTCAACAGCTCCCCAGCTCTCACCCCAGGAAAATTCCTGCGCCGGCTTGACACGCTTGAAGGTCCCCTTCTTGCTGTCGTAGGGTCGGCTCTCGCCGGTGAGAAAATAGCT
>CAJWMA010000450.1 GCA_913042995.1 uncultured bacterium
ATGGTGACCCCAAGGGGATTTGAACCCCTGTTACAAGGATGAGAACCTTGTGTCCTGGGCCAGGCTAGACGATGGGGCCATAGCCGCCCGCACCTTTCGGTGAAAAGCGTTCTGCTATGATAGAAATGCGGTGGCAATCGTCAAGACCTTAGCGGTGTTTTCTGCGACTTAGCCCTGCTCTAGACCGTTGGCAACGGCGTCAGCCGTTTCCCAGGCGTGGTAGGAGCTCCGTACCAGGGGGCCGGAAACAACCTGCAGGAAGCCCAGGCGCTCGGCCTCGGTCTTCAGGTCGGCGAATTCGGCGGGCGTCACGTAGCGAAAGACGTCAAGCTGACGAGCGGTGGGCTGCAGGTACTGGCCGAGGGTGAGAATGTCGACACCATGCTCACGAAGGTCGGAAAAAACCTCCAGCAGCTCATCCCTGGTTTCACCCAGGCCAAGCATGAGCCCTGACTTGGTAAGAAGAGGATCCTTGCGGCGCGCGGCGACGGGAGGCTGCAAGGAAATCTCCTTGGCGGAGCTGAGAACCTCGAGTGAGCGGACGTAGCCGGCGCCGGGTCGCACCCGGTCATAGAGCCGCGGAACCGTCTCAATATTGTGCGCGAAAACATAGAGCGCCGTGTCCACCACCCGCTCAATGCATCCCGCTGACCCCTGGAAATCAGGCACCAGGGCTTCGACCCTGCAGGACGGCAGCCTGTCATCGATCGCGTCGATGGTCGCGGCAAAGGCGGTAGAGCCCTGGTCAGGAAGATCGTCCCGGTTCACGGAGGTCAGCACGGCATAGTCGAGGCCAAGGTCCTCGATAACCTCGGCGACCTTGGCAGGCTCATCCTCATCCAGCTCCTCGGGCCTGCCGCTGGAGACGGAGCAGAAATTGCAGCCCCGGGTGCAGATGTCGCCAAGCAGCATGAAGGTGGCCGTACCATGGCCCCAGCACTCGCCGATATTGGGACATTCAGCCTCCTCGCAGACGGTGTGAAGACCGTGGGCCTTCAGACGTTCGCTGAGAAACCTGTAGCGCTCGTTGTAGGAGAACTTCGCCTTGACCCAGCTTGGATGCTTAGGCCGTGCCCGGCTGGCCGGTGGCCCCTCAGCCGACAGCACCGGCAAGGGATGAAACCCCTCCCGTGCGGACTGGTTTTCGTAGCTGTCTTCTTGAACCATGAGCCCGTAGCTTTCTTTCCTGACCTTGCAGGCCGCATTCTAACTCTTCAGGCCAGAGGGTTCCCGGCAAATCGCCTCATCGGCAGGCGCTCTTCAGCGAAAAATACCCAGGAACGCCTCAATTATTTTCCTGATGACCGGGCTGAGACGTCCCCTCTGCCACTGGCCGCAGGCGCGGGAGAGCACCTCGCTCCGGGTAGGATAGGGTCTGATGATCCCTCCCAGCTTCCTGAGTCCAAGCTTATGCGTTATGGCCAGGCTGAGTTCCGATATGAGCTCACCGGCGTGAGTCGATACCACCGTGGCTCCCAGGATCCTGTCCGAGCCCCGGAGGAGATGCAGACGAAGAAAACCTGCCTGCTCCCCATCGAGAACAGCCCGGTCGCTTTCAGCCATTGGTATGGTGATGGTGTCGATCTGGAAACCAGCGGCGCGCGCGCCCTCAGGATCGTAGCCGACATGCGCGAGCTCAGGAGACGTATAGGTACAGCGAGGAACAACCAGCCCGCGCACTTCGAGGCGCCTGAAGAAGAGAGCGTTCTGAACCGCGATCCGAGCCTGGGCATCCGCCGCATGGGTAAATTTCTCCTCCGAGCAGACATCGCCAACCGCGTAAATCACCGGGTTCTCCGTCCTGAGCTGCCCGTCAACGATGACCCCGGTACCATCGGCCTTGACACCCGCCGACCCCAATTCCAGACCCTCCACGTTGGGAGCCCGTCCGGCAGCTACCAGCAGTTCATCTCCTTCGGCGACCTCCATCGCCTCACCCTGGCGATAATGAACCCGGACGCCAGCCTCCACCCGTAAAATCTCAACTCCGAGGAGACAACATACCCCCTCCTCCTCGAGAGACTCCCGGACAAGGGCCGCGGCCTCGGGATCCTCCCGCGGAAGAACCTCGGCGGCGGACTCGAGCAGCGTCACCTCGCTACCGAATCTCCTGAAGCACTGTGCCATCTCACAGCCGATGGGACCGGCCCCGATCACGACCAGGCGAGCGGGAGCGCTCTCCAGGTCAAAAAGCGTGGTGTTGTCAAG
>CAJWMA010000451.1 GCA_913042995.1 uncultured bacterium
ACATGAGTCGAGCGTATTCCTTGAACTCTTTTCGCGTCGACGAGGTCTCCTGGGCAGACAGAGAACTTCCAGCGAATAAAACAATCAAAACCAGGTAGCGCATTTTAAGCTCCCAATTAAAGTATGCAGAATAGAAGTTGTTTCCAGACACATGGCCATGGTAGCAGGTCGGGAGAGAAAACATCCAACGGAGATGATTTCGAAGCCGGTAACGGTGGATTGATTCCACCATTCTCTAAACCGAAGGCTCCGATCCCAGGGTTGGATTAGCTATGCGATTCTTTTTCTTCATTATCACCGGGCTCCTCTTTTTGGACGCCAGCTCAGTGGCATCTGAACCCGGGTTGATAGGTACTTCGGATCTCAACGCGCTTGGCATCCAGTACGCACTGAGAAAAAAAACCGACCCGATTCCCAACAGGATTCATGTCCTGCGCATTGACCTGAGCGCGAAGAAAGTGAAGCCCAGGGTCGCCCTTGGTCCGGATCCGGACGGAGATGGCCCGGCTGAGGTGTCTTTGACGGATCCCAGGAAGCTGGCTGCGGGTCCATCTGTTGTGGCTTTCATTAACACCAACCCCTGGGACAGTTTCCCCAATGCCCAGGGCAGAAAGAACCGAAACTGGTACCCGGGTCAGCCGGTGGATATCCACGGCCTGGCCGGCACCGGGGGAAAAATGCGCAGCACCATCGCTCCCGGCAACACGTCCGTGTGGTTTGACGTCCAGGGGCGGGTACATTTCGGCCACCAGCCGGATGATAAACCTCGGGAAGCCACAACCGGATTCCAGCTGATTTTGTCCAAGGGTAAGCTCACCGTTGGCGAAGGGGGCGCCCGCCATCCGCGCACCGCCATTGGCGCCGACGAGAAAGGGGAAACCCTGTGGCTGGTGGTGGTGGATGGGCGGCAGCGAGGCTACAGCGAAGGCATGAATATGCATGAGCTGGCAAGCCTCATGAAGGATCTTGGCTGCTGGAGAGCGACGAACATGGATGGAGGAGGAAGCAGCATCATGGGGCTCCTGGACAAGGACGGTAAAATGAAGGTCATGAACAGCCCGTCAGACCGCTTCCTCGGCCTGGTAAAGATTCGCCCTTTGCCGATGGTCCTGACCATCACAAAACCGACTGTGCCGAAGAAAAAGGCGCAATAGGTCTCTTAAAGAAGCCTGTCGGCTTCCTGCGCCAGGGGTACAGGGAACTACTCGCCTGGATGGTGGAAACAGCCTATTTCCAACGCGCGCTCACATCTTCGAGCCAGCGTCGCGCTATGAGCTCATGTCCCTGCGGGAGGGGATGGACGCCGTCCCAGATCCAGTGCGCGGGTTCTACTGCCTTGGCGGCGGCGTCGAAAACGTCCTGGGTCGGAACCTGGACCGCGTTGAATTCTTTCGCCAGCTTCGCGATCACGGCGCGCATCTGGTTGATCTGGGCACGACTCGCGTCCCACTCGCCGCCCTTGTTCATCCACCAGCCCGACTTCAGGACGAAGGGGTCGAGCAGGACAATCCGGAGGTCGGAGTTGGCCTGGCGGCTGCTGGCGAGGATGTGGTGGTAGTTCTCTGCCCATTTTTCAGCATCGAAGCTCGCGCCCTTCTTGACCTTGCGATCGTTGACGCCGATGAGGACGCTGAGGAGGTCCGGCTTCATGTCGATCGCGTCCTTCTTCCAGCGTGAGCGAAGATCAGTGATCCGGTTGCCGCTGTGGCCGCGGTTGAAGAACTCGAGCCGCGCCTCGGGCATGTCGACGCCGAGCCTCGAGGCGATCAGGTAGACATAGCTGTGGCCGAGGTAGTGGTTGCGGTCTTTCTCGTTGCGCCCCCATTTCATGTCGGTGATCGAGTCGCCGATAAAGAGCAGGCGGCTGCCCTTCTTGAAGGCCGGGCGCCGGTAGCTGTAGCCGCTGGCGGGAGCCTCGCCCTGGGCCTCTGTTTCGGCAGCAACCTGGGAGCTCAAGGCCGCCGCGCCGGTGCAGATAGCGCTCTTCTTGAGAAAATCTCTTCGATGGATCATTGCGTGTCCTCTGGTTAACCGGGTGTTGTAGCAGGGCATTCTGCACGAAAGCGCCGATTTTTCGCTACCCTGATCCGGCTTGCTCCAGTGACCCGGCGATCTCAAAAATCATGGGCTCTGCTACCTGCGCTTCCCGGTACAGGCGACCGTTTCCCTGGTGGGCCGATTGGCGGTAGAATAGTC
>CAJWMA010000452.1 GCA_913042995.1 uncultured bacterium
GCGCCCACGGAGGCGGCGGCCTGGGAGTCGTAGACATCGAGGATCGTGACGTCCCGGTCCTTGTACTGGCCCGGATGGATGCTGCCGCCGCTGAGGATGAGGCCGGGGTAGTTGAGCCGCGCGAGAGCCATGGCGAAGCCGGGACCGTTCTTGTCGCAGTTGTGCAGGCCGACCAGGGCATCGTAGGAGTGGGCGCTGACGACGCATTCCGCGGCGTTGGCGATCATGTTGCGCGAGGGAAGGCTGGCGTTGCCGCCCTCCATTCCCTGGGTGATGTTGTCGCTGACTCCAGGTACGCCGAATGGAAAACCTACGAGCCCGGCGCTCTGACAGCTTTCCTTGACCTCCCGAGCGAGCTCGTAGGCGTGGACATTACAGAGATTGCCCTCCAGCAGGGGCACTCCGATGCCGATCTGGGGCTTGTCGAAGTCCTTCTCGGTCATTCCAAGGCCGTAGAAGAAGGCGGTTACACCGCGCTGCCAGCCACGGGTCAGGTTCCGGCTGTTCCAGTTCAGGTTGTTCATACCATGAGTTCCTTTTGTCGGTTCTCTTACGGCAGTATAGTGAACCAGTGGGCGGCAGACCAGTCTCACATCGCTTGCCATTTTTCAGCCGTGTTCTCGACTACAGGGGCAAGCCCAACCGCAAGATGTGCAGCATGTGCCTGTCGATGATGGACAAGCTCGGGATCCAGCTCGACAGCTTCGGCGATTCGAGCCAGCGGCTGACGGAGATCTGAGGCTCCGCAAGGCCCCGCGTCGACAGTCTCGCTTCGGGCTGTTAACATGCCACCATGATCGAGCAGCCTTCAGCCAACGAGGACTCCCGCCTCTATTCGGAGGAGGGCTATTGTGTTCAGCGTCGAGTCATAGCTCCTTCCGAGATCGCATCGCTGCGCCGGTCTCTTGACAGGATGATCGAGGAGCTTCCTGAAGATCGCCGTCTCGAATCTCTCGTCGAGCCGCATATTCACGCCGCTGACTGGGAGACATGGCTCGAGCTCGGGCGTGATGAGAGATTGCTGTCGGCTACGGGCGAGATGCTCGGCTGTGAAGAGCTCATCCTGATGAGTACGCATCTCATCGTCAAGCCCCCGGGTGTTGGCCTGGCGCTCTGCTGGCACCAGGACAACACCTACTGGCCCGGGGTGTCCGGGGTCGATGTCTGTACGGTCTGGCTCGCCCTGGATGATTCAGACATCGCCAACGGCTGCATGAAGGTGATCCCGCGAACCCAGGATGGGAACCCGGAACTCGAGATGATTCCCACCGATGGCGGAGATCTGCTGGGTGTGCGTGTGGAGGTGACAGAAGAGATGGAGTCTGCGGCCGTGGCGATCGAGCTGGAGGCCGGGGATCTGTCTATTCACGACTCCTACATTATCCACGGCAGCGATCGCAACGAGAGTGATCGTCGTCGCGCGGGATTGACACTTCGCTACGCCAACGCGGCGACAGTCAAGGTGGACCTCGAGAAGCATGGAAAGCCGGTCTATTACGTCGGAGGCTGTGGAGATTCCCTGGTCGAGGGGCAGCGGGATATCAGCGGAGGCGGGCCGCTTCCCGATGATCCCGGGGTTCACAGGTCGAGGCGATTCGAGAATCGCTGACTTCCGGAGGTCCTCAGGCCGGGTTCAGCAACGGCTTTCCGGCAGCGAGGACGCCAGCCCTGACCCGGCTCTCAATCTTGCGGGCGGCTTCCGATCCATCGGTGGTGATGAACCGGTAGCTGAGATCCTGGCGGATGAACCTGCGGGTCAATCCATCGAGCAGTTGTTCTCCAGCTGCGAGCCTCTGGAGAGAGGCGTTGTCGAGCTTCGGGATGACGAAACGGTCACAGACATAGATGCAGAAGGGGTCGCTGCTGCGAAGTCCGCTGCGGTGGCTCTTGATGCGTGTCAGCAGCCCCTTGGCCTTCTTCGCGTTCCTGATCTCATGCGGCCGCAGGTTTCTTCCCGAGTAGCCGACATAGAGCAGCTGTTCACCCATCCAGACGGTATAGACACCAACGGAGACCAGCGGGATCTCTTCATTCGGCCAATCGGCGAAGGAAAAGAGCTTGCCTGTCTCAAGGCCTGGAATCGCGGCTTCAGTACTCATGATTCAGCGGCGGGTTGCCGGCGTTTCCTCAGGCGATGATGTCGTGGATCACTTTGCCGTGAACATCGGTCAGGCGGTAGTCACATCCACT
>CAJWMA010000453.1 GCA_913042995.1 uncultured bacterium
ATCGAGCGCCTGCGGGAACAGAACGTGACGATCCTCTATATCTCGCACAAGATGGATGAGATCTTCCGGCTCTCGGACCGGATCACCGTCCTGCGCGACGGCCAGCTGGTGGAGACACTCGATCGCGAGGCGACCGACCCGCGCCAGGTCACCCACCTGATGGTGGGCCGGGAGATCGAGGCGACGAGCTTCGATGAGCCGCGCCAGCCTGAAGGTGAGATCCTGCGGGTCGAGAAGCTGTCGCTGCCCTGGCCGGGTCATGCCAAGGAGTGGCGTCTGCGCGACATCAGCTTTTCGCTGCAGGGCGGCGAGATTCTCGGGATCGCCGGTCTCATGGGGGCTGGGCGTACCGAGCTGATGGAGTGCCTCTTCGGTGCCTCGGAGATCCCCTACCAGGGAGAGGTTGTTCTCGATGGAGAGAGTGTTCGCTTCCGGCATCCTGCCGAGGCCAAGGCGGCCGGTGTCGCTCTTGTCACAGAGGACCGCAAGCGTCTCGGGCTCTTCTCCCAGATGAGTGTCGGCAACAACATCACCATGTGCACCCTCGATGAGCTGGTCTCCATGCCGCTTCGACAGATTGACCGTCGCAAGGAGGCCGCGGCCGCCGAAGAATCGATCAGCCAGCTGGCGATCAAGACCGCCGGTCCCGAGGCCCAGGTCACCAGTCTCAGCGGCGGCAACCAGCAGAAGACCATCATCGCCCGCTGGTTGCGAACTGATCCCAAGGTGCTGCTGCTCGATGATCCAACCCGGGGCGTCGACGTAGGGGCGAAAGCGGAACTCTACCGCCTGATGGACAGCCTCTGCCGGGGTGGCCTGGGGATCCTCCTGACCTCGAGCGAGCTCCCGGAGCTCCTCACCGTTTGCGACCGCATCATCGTTTTCTGCGAGGGTCGTCTCACCGGGGAGTTCACCCGCGAGGAGGCCACCGAGGAGAAGCTGATGGAGGCCGCCACCCAGCTTGAGTAGCGGCCTGCCGCGCCTTCGCCTTACTCGTCTTTGAAGCTGATGAGCTCGACGTCGAAGATCAGCGTCGCCTTGGGCGGGATGACCGGGGGTCTGCCGCCCTCGCCATAGGCCGAGGCATACGGGATGATGAGCTTGCGCTTGCCGCCGGGCTTCATACTTCCAACTCCTTCGGTCCACCCGGGGATGACCCGGTTCAGGGGGAAGGTCGCGGGCTGGCCGCGTTTGACGGAGCTGTCAAACATGGTGCCATCGACGAGGTAGCCGCTGTAGTGAACGGTGCAGGCGGAGGTGGGCTTGGGCGAGGCGCCCTTGCCGACCTTGATGTCGTAGTACTGGAGGCCGCTCTTGGTTGTTACGGGCTCGCCGGTCACAGCGTCTCCGGGATAGCGCGGCACCACGGCGCTCGAGGCTACCTTGCCGGTGTTCGCGTCGATGCTCACCCGGGTCTGCTTACCTCCGCCGTAGATGGTCACCTCAACCGAGGGCTTCTCGGCATCGAGTTTCATCGCCGCGCTATGGGCTACGCCCCCGGCGCTCTTTTCAGCCGTGGCGATGGCGGCGGCCAGGCTTGTCTTCGAGGCGCGAATCTTCTTTTCCGTCGAGCCGGCCTCGGGAGGCAGCGTGGTGTAGTCCTGGGCAATGATGCTGAGTGCGAGGGTCGCGGTTAAAGCCGCGGTTACGCAGACAAGGGCGCTTTTTCTGTTCATTTGAGTTTCCCTGGGTTAGAGGATCATGGAAGGGGCCGGACAAGGCATCCGGCCTTCAGAAGGTCCGCCCATGTTACAGACTTTGAGTCGTGGGTGGAAATAATTGCGGACGCCGCCGTTGTTTTTCCAGGTCCCCGAGAGCGCTCAGGCGAGGATGTTTCGGATGACCCTGGCCTCGAAGGTGCCGGTGAGTTTTTCCTCGAAGCCGTTGCGATTGTAGGTCAGCTTTTCGTGGTGGAGGCCCAGCTGGTGGAGGATCGTCGCGTGCCAGTCCTGTACGGTGACCTTGTTCTCGACCGCGGAGAAGCCGAGCTCGTCGGTCGCTCCGTGGATGGCGCCTCCCTTGATGCCGCCGCCGGCCATCCAGGTGCACATGGCGTTCTTGTTGTGGTCTCGCCCGGCGTTCTTCTCGCTCTTGTTGTCGCCCAGCTGGGCAATCGGCAGGCGGCCGAACTCTCCGCCCCAGACCACCAGGGTTGAATCGAGCAGCCCCCTCTCCT
>CAJWMA010000454.1 GCA_913042995.1 uncultured bacterium
CTGAGCTTCCAGAGGCCCAGCCAAGCACCATCGAGCAGCCGAGGCCGCCGACTCCGACCCTGAGGAAGTCACGGCGGTCCTGGGAGGGGGCGTTGTTCCGCGTGGTCGCCTTCGCATCAAGATGTTTCATTTTCTTTACCTTTCATGCCGCGCGAGATTCGCGAGGCGTATCGCTTCTTTTGTTTAGCTTGAATGCAGGAACTCCGCGGAGTTCAGCAGCGCCCAGTGAATATCAGCAAGCGCCGACTGTCGCTGGGCGTCGTCCCGCGCTGATTGCGCGTGGCGGGCGAAGGCGCTTCGCTCGGCGGCCGAAGGCAGACGGCCCAGGCTAGCCAGGAAGAGCTGATCGACATGCCTGTTCGGGGCGATGCCATGCAGGACCACATCCAGGTTTCCGGGATACTTTTTCTGATAGCTGGCGTGATAAGGCCTCGATGCCGGCGCCTTGCTCGATGTGAACTCGCCGTTAAAGAGGAGCAGCACCTGCAGCACTGTCCCCTGGAACTCCGTCCGTTTTTCTGTTTCATCGACTCCGAAGCGTCTGACGAATTCGCGTTCAGCCTTCTGGACGTAGCTCTTCACCTGGCGGGCGTTGTTCTCCGGGTGGGGGTCTTCCATGCCGGTAGCCCTGAGGACCGACCGCACCAGCACCTCGGGCTCGAGGGGACGGATCGGGATGGTGGTGAAGAGGTCGTGTTCTTCTCCAGGGGCGATTCCTCCGGGAACTCCCTGGACAGCCTGCTGGCGGTAGGCCTTGGTCAGGACGATGATCTTCTGCAGCCGCCTGAGGTCGTAGCCGCTGGCCACGAAGTCCCGGGTCAGGTACTCGAGCACATTGGGCAGGATGATCTTGGAGTCTTCCGAGAAGTCGTCGATCGGGTTGACGAAACCCTTGCCGAGGAAGCGTGCCCAGACCCGGTTGACCAGGCTGCGCGCAAAGTACTTGTTCTTATCCGAGGTCAGCCATTTGACCAGGTTCTTGCGCCGGTTGGAGGCGCCGTAGTCGGTAACTTTCGAGCCCTTGCGGGCCATCATCATCTTCGATTCCATCTTCTTCCGGTCGAGCTTGCTGCCCCCGGCCTTCAGCTTGGGGATGGGATCGAGAGGGCTGTAGTTTTCCGGCCTGTTGTAGCGTACGCCGAAGTACATCGGCTGGATCTCCATAGCGCGATGTCCTTTTTTCATCGGCGGCATGGTCAGCTCTCCACTGGCCCGGGAGCGGATTCCGTATCTGCGGGAATCTCCGCCGGCGCGGTCGTAGTCGCGGTAGCGCTGGGTGCGGGCAAAGAAGGCGGCAAAGCCGAAGAACTCCTCGCGTTTGACGTCAGCATAGGGGTGATCATGGCATTGGGCGCATTCGATTCGAGTGCCGAGGAAGACCCGGGCGACCTTGCCGGCCATGTCTTCGGGCTTGGCCTCGTAGCGCAGGTAGAAGTTAACCGCAGGGTCGTTGCTGGGCAGGCCCGCGCTCAGGAGGATCTCACGTGAGAGTTCGTTGTAGGGTTTGTTGGCCAGGAAGCTTTTCCGCAGCCAGGTGCGGAAGCTGCCGCGGTCGAGTCCGTCGGTATTCCCCTTTCTTCCGATCAGGGTGTGTTCCCAGACCTCTGCCTCGAACTCGGCATGATCGGGAGTCTGGAGAAACCAGGCGGACCATTTGCTGACCTTGTTTCGCGAGCGATCGTTGAGAAACTGGTCAATCTCATCCGGGTAGGGGATGACGCCTCTCAGGTCGATCGACAGGCGCCTGAAAAGAGCTTCTTCCGAAGCCATCGGCGCCGCGTTGGTGAAGGCTTCAGTCCAGATTTCCCGCAGCAGCAGGTTGACGTCCGCCGCGGCTTTTTCAGGTTCAGGCAGCTTGGGAGCGGCCTGGGCGGCGGTGCTCAGCAGCATACTGGAAAAAACGACCAGAATTCCGGCAAGTCTGTTTTGTGAGGATCTCATCAGGCCTCTTTCAGTAGATCTAATTGTATTCAAGCTTTGCACTACCCTCTAAGTTACCTATTATAGTTTGTTGAATTAGCTAACATCCAAATCTTTTCAGGGCTTCCGCTTAGCCCAATCGCCCATCTGTCTGCATTTCCGCCTGAAAAGCGGTTTTACCGGTGGTGACATGACTTTTCGTTCAAATCGCTTAAAACGGCTTCATTGCCTGTCTC
>CAJWMA010000455.1 GCA_913042995.1 uncultured bacterium
GGTGGCGTGCGCGTGTATCCCCTGCGCTATAGGATTCCCCCGCTTTCTTACCGCCTGGGCGGGTGTTATCCTTGAGCCGGTAAATCGAGCTATTTCGGAATTTAGGGTATTCGTTATGAAAGTCTATACAGTGCTGGCTGTGGCGTTGTCGGTCTTCTTTTCTGTGCTGACCTGCATGATCTACAATTCCGTGAACGAGACGCAACAGGCGCCCTCTACCTCGGCTGAGTCCGGAATGCGAGATCTTGTCCAACGGCTCGATAGCATCCAGGCTCGCCTGGACAGCCTGGCGACGACCGTTGATGGGCTTCCCCGGCAGGAGACTTCGCCCGCGGTTGCGGCCGGCCCGGGCGGGGATGAATCTTCCGCGGAAAGAGGGAAGAGGAAATCGTCGACCGGGACACCTTCGCCTGATCCAGCGGCCTCCACCGGGGAGCGCCTGGCCGCCCTCCTCGAATTGAAAGGCGGCGAGCAGGATGTCCGGCAGTACGTCACGGGCATTATCGAGGATGACCGCAAGTTTCAGAAGAATCTCCAGCGCCGGAGGCAGACAGAGCGGCGCGAGATGTCCAAGGGACCCTATGGAGCCTACAATTTCCGGGTCAACTCGCTGGCCGGGAAGCTCGATCTGGGTGATGGACAGAAGGACAAATACCACGAGATCCTCAAGCATTATCGCAAGGAGGCTGATCTGCTGCATAAGGGGCCGGAGGGTAAGCCCTTCTGGGAGATCGAAAATCCTGAGCAGATCGCGGCGCACGTGAAGAACATGGAGCAGCAGAGAAAAAACCTCGGTGAGCAATTGGATAACGAGTTCGTGCAGTTTCTCGACCAGGACCAGGCTCGGGCCTACCTTGATCTGCCCGAGAACGAGCGTGGGCTGAGTGACGCCATGGGGGGTGGAATGGGGGTATTCCATCATGTCGAGGTGGGTGATGATGGATCCCAGTCGGTTCAGCTTCGCATTGAATCCAACAATGTGATCGGCATAGGAGATCTCATTCCGCCCATCGACATTACTCCGACTGGACCGGCAGGTAACGAAGACGAGTAGGATGCCGGGGGAAACGAAGAGGGGAGTCTCTCTTTTTCTGGTCAGAAAGGTCGTTCGCGAATAGACTGCGCGGTAGAGGTAGTTATCTTTAGAGGCTTTTTCCGCCACTTCCCGCCAGGAGAAGCGACATGAACCGACTTCGCGCGTCCTTTGTTCTTGTGCTGCTCTTCCTTACGGTCTCCCTTCCAGGGGCCGACTGGCCGACCTACCGCAGGGACAGGCTTCGCCGGGCGATCACTCCGGAGAAGCTGCAGCTGCCTCTCAAGCAGCTCTGGGCCTTCAAGTCCCGCCAGTCGAAGCACGCGCCCGTTCCGACTCGCGATCCGACGCGCGCGGGTTTTCCCGAATGCAGCAAATACAACCTGCCGATCATTTCAGCCGGCGACAGCGTCTACTTCACCAGCTCGGTGGAGGGACGGGTGGTCTCGCTGGACGCCGCGACAGCGAAGAAGAACTGGGAGTATTTTTCCGGCGCGGGGATCTACCGCACGCCGATGTTCTGGCAGGGCAAGCTCTACTTCGGCAGCGAGGATGGATGGGCCTATTGCCTCGAGGCGAAGACCGGCAAGCTGATCTGGAAGTTCCAGGCCGCGCCGGCGACCCGTCAGTTTCTTTCCTATGGAAAGATGATCTCGGTCTGGCCGGTTCGTACCGATGTGCTGGTTGACAAGGGCGAAGCGTATTTCTCCGCCGGGGTCTTTCCGCACGAAGGCACCTACGTCTACACTCTCGATGCAAACACCGGCAAGCTCAAGTGGCGCAACGATACCCAGTCGGAAGACAGCGGCCAGTCCAACCTGGCACCCGGCGGGCACCTGATGGTTACCCGGGACCAGATCTGGGTGCCGAAGGATTTTCGCGGCTATTCCAACATGCCCTACGGAGCGCCGACCTCCTTTCGGCGCTCCGATGGATTCTTTACCCACTGGCCGGACCCGAATGACCCGGAGGCGCCGAAGATCGATTCCAACAGTCCCTGGACCCGGATCTTCTGGCCTCTCTTCGGGGTTGAGCGGGACGGAGTGAGGTATGCCGGCTCGACCGCCTGGGAGACCAAGAATGAACACCTGAGCAGGAAGGGTGTCT
>CAJWMA010000456.1 GCA_913042995.1 uncultured bacterium
TACATCCGGCTGATGGGGGACCTCATGGTCACCGCCTTGCAGACCGGGCTGACCCATGTGGCCACCATGATGATCGGTCCGGAGCGCTGGGACACGCCGTATAAGTACGAGAGCCTCTTTGACAAGCCCCGCAACCATCACCAGATGTCCCACAACCAGGCGAAGTTCGTTGAGGATCTCGAGAAGGTCGACCGCTTCCACATGGAACAGTTCGCCTACCTGGTCAGGAAGATGTCGGCACTCAAGGAGTCCAATGGAACCACCCTGCTCGACAATACCATCCTGACCTACGGCTCCGGGCTCGGCGATGGAGCCACGCACCAGTACACCAAGCTCCCCATCGTTGTCGCCGGAGGAAGCGGAGCGGGAATCCGCCCGAGCGGGAAGCATCTCAATTGCTCCGATGGCACCCCTCTCGCCAATCTCTGGCTCACCCAGGCGCGGGCCATGGGCCTCGAGCTGCCGCGCTTCGCCGACAGCTCAGGGCCGATCTCCCAGTTGCTCGGCTGAGCTACTTCAGCTCCACCCGGGTATAGGGACTCGACAGGTAGGAGGAGTGCTTCTCCGAGCCATGCCGGATGGTCTTTCGATGGTTGCTGAAGAAGTCGATCCGGGAGGCATCCGCGGCCAGGTCGATTTCCGCTGTCCAGGCGTTCTTCCCGGCGTCGAACTTCATGTCCTTCCACTGGTCTGCCGGGAAGGTCTCCCTGATATAAGCGGCGCTGCCGTCGGGGCCGCGGTCGTACATCCACCAGATGCGTCCGCTCTCGGCCCGGGAGCCCGGCTTGAAGGTTACCGTGACAGTAAGTCGCTTTCCCTTGATGCTGGTGGTGACAGTGGGCGGTTCCAGCAAGGCATCTTTGCCGCCGAAGAAGTGGTTCAGGAGGAAGGCCGTCTTGTTTCCTTCATCCTTTTCCCGCGCAGGGTGTTTTTCCCGGATGCTGTGGCCGGAGTTGGCTCTCAGGTAGAGGGGGATACCGGGATGATGCTTGCCGCCCCAGGCGATATCAAAGGCGACGAAATCATGAGTTCCGGGCTGGAAGAGGAGGTCGACCTTGCGGGCCTTGAGCGCTTTGAGGTTGCGGGAGATGAAGACCTGGTCGGCCATGCGGGCAGCGAGCGCCTCGAGATCCTTCCACTTCTTTCCCGCATCGAGAGCCTCGTCATTGTAGACCGGGCCGTAGGTTCCCCCGAGAAAGGCATGCCGCAGGAGGCGGCTGGTCCTCAGCCCGGGATCCTTCTTCTTGAGCTTCTCGACGTAGCTCTCGTTGTATTTTCGAAGCTCATCCCAGGCCTTTCGGTCGCAGAGCCGCAGGGGAGAATCCCAGATCGGTGACACCGACGCGTGCACGGCGGTCATCCGCTTGTCGTGGATGATCGCCACCGAGGGCGAGGCCCCGTTCTTGGAACCGCCCGAGAGCGCCACCTTGCCGGGCTCGAAATGATCTTTTTCAGCATAGGCCGTGGTTGCTGCACGGACCAGGGCCGCCGGCCAGCCCCAGTACTGGATCGAATACCGCGGGTTCAAGGTCTCGGCGAATTTTCGCCGCGCCGCGTTCCCCAGCTCTCTCTGTCCCGATTGCGCGAGGACCTGCACCATGGTGTAGACGAGACCGACGCCACCCTCGAGGAGATCCTTCTCGACGCCCCTGGGCTGGGCATCCCGCTCGATTCGCGACTGCTGGTGCCCACCGGTCAGGTGGAAGCCCTTCGCCTTGCGCCCGCTGGGGACGATCATGCGTACCGGCACCCGGTACTCTCTGCCGGGCAGCAAATCACCGACTGAGATGCTGACCAGTTTCTGGCGGGTGGTGATGGAGCCTCTCACCGTGTGCCAGTCCTTGAGCACCTTGACCTTGAGGGTGCCGGTATCAAGCAGCTCCTTCATGTTGAGCAGGGGCTCTTCCGCCTGGATGAAACCATTGGCGGCGAGAGCGCAGAGGGATAGCAGGAAGACACGGAACGGCGTTTTCATTTTTAGTTCTCTCCCGGTTTCGGAATTTTAAGGAGAGTGGGTGGGGGGGAATACCGCCACACGATATCTCCTTCTTCATCTTCAACCCAGCCGGATTCGGTGAGAACAATCCTGCCACCGTCATCTTTGAGATTTGAGCCGATTCCGTAGAGCTGGTAGCC
>CAJWMA010000457.1 GCA_913042995.1 uncultured bacterium
TCACGCCGGGGCTGAGAAACGAGAATCCCCATGTAAGGACCAGGGCGGCCAATGCTATCTCCGTGTTCCCCAACCGGGCGGCGGTGCCCGAACTGCTGACCACGATGCGCATGACCTGGAGCGGCTTCGGACGGGCCTTCACCATGCAGGTCACCCAGCGCAGCTATATCGCCGATTACGAGTTGGTCTCCGGAGGCACGGGATTCTCCATCGTCGAGGTCGCTGACCCCGTGATAAAAACCAACCTCGAAGGAGTCGCTCTCGACGTCAAGGTTCGGCAGGTAGAGATGATCGCGCGGGTCAGGGCGCTCCACAAGATCACCGGCCAGGATTTCGGAACCAACGTCAGAGCCTGGGAACAGTGGTGGGCAAAAAACCGGAACAACTGACGCCTGCCGGACGCGGCGTAAAAGAACAAACCCTAAATCTACAAGGAGCGTTGAAGTTGACTCAAAAGCAGCATCTGTTTTTCTTTCTGGCGGCAATACTGATCGCGGGAGCGGGAATCTTCGCCCTCTCACACAGGTTCCAGACGGGATGGACCGGCGATGGCTCGACAGCGGCGGATGAATGCGCCTGCTCTTCGTCGACAGCCCTGGCTCTTACCCCCGCTGAAGAAACAGGAAAAAAAGCCGCGGCCGACAAATATCCCAAGGCGGATCCCGAGAAAGGCCACATCGAGGGTGTCGTCATCCTCAAAGGAGCGGCGCCGAAACTCGAGGCTGTACCCGGAGTCCCCGCCAACAACAGGGACAAGGCCATCTGCGAAAAACACTTCAAAGATGAGAGACTCGTCCTCGGAAAAGACAATGCGATCCGTGACGTGGTCCTCACCCTCGCGGACATGAAGAAGAGCCGCAAGAAACCGAAGGCGAAAACCATCCAGCTCAACAACAAGGGCTGCCTGTTCTCTCCTCATATCGTAGCCATGGCGGTGGGATCCACCCTCGAGGTCGTCAACTCGGATTCCGTCCTCCACAATACCCGCGCGGTGCTCGAAATGAACTTCAACCGCGCCATCGGCGCCGGCCAGAGCTTCAAGGAGAGGGCCCGCAAGGAAGGCTTCGCGCTTGTCCAATGCGACTTTCACCCCTGGATGAACGCCCAGGTGCATATTCTTCCCCACGCCTACTTTGACGTGAGCGATGCGGGCGGCAAGTTCAAGATCATGAACATACCCCCCGGGACCTACACCCTGGAGGCTCGCCACGAGGTGCTGGCTCCCTTCTTCGTCGAGAAGAAACCCCTGAAGAAGGTAACCATCAAGAAAGGCGAGACCCTCAAGCTCACCTTCGAGATCGAGGCGCCGAAGGAGTAGTCCGCCGCGCTTCACCAGGAGAAAACCTGCCGGGTGTCAGTCCGGCAGGTAGCGTCCGGCAAACCCATCGATCCCGACCCCTACACGGCCAGGAAGCCTTCTCCTCGCCAGCTCGACCATTCGGTCTCGATAGGAAAGTTCTGTCGAGCCCGGATGAAGCGACTCCATCTTCGCGGGCAGAGGGGTCCGCCTGGTACGGCTGCCGGAGGGGCTTCCATCTCCTCCGATGAAATGATCAAGCACCACGGCATCGGCGCACTCGGCGATGCGTTCGAAAAAGACCTCCTCATCCCGGATCGGCAACAGGGGAGCGACCGTGACCACCGTTTCAATGCCGGCCTTGCGGAGCCGGCGCGCCGCCTCAAACCTGGAATCGATGCTGCTGAAGGACGCGGGCAGGCCGGGAAGCTCTTCCCGGTCGGTCTCGATGGAAACCTGCACACGAAGCGCGCAGCGTTCGCCAAGCGCCTGGAGCTGGCCGAGATGATCCAGCACGAGATGGCTATGGGTCTGGACGATGAGGACATCAGGCGGAGCCTCTCCCATCGCGCTCAGCAGGGCGCGGGTAACTCCGCAGCGCGACTCCTGCGGAACAAAAGGCTCCGTCGAACTGGAGAGAAAGATTGAGAAGCTTCCCCGGTGCTTCCTCGCCCAGCGGCTCTCCACCCGACAGTTCTCCAGGTAGGACTCGCCAGCGTTCTCCCTCGCCTCCAGAAAGGTTCCCCATTCTTCACCCCTGGTGAGATAGTGATTGTGACGCACATAGCAGCCCACCCCGCACAGCGAGCTCCCGAGGCTGCAGCC
>CAJWMA010000458.1 GCA_913042995.1 uncultured bacterium
TTCAGTGAAGTCTTCAAGTTTGCCTATCGAGACATAACCCATCCGGGATCCTCCTGCTGGCACTCGGCCTTGTGGAACTGACTGTGAAGACAGGATACAATTTTTGAATGCAGTCAACGACAAGGATGTGCTTCTCTTTTTTCATCCGGTTGTCCCTTCCGGCTATCCTTCTTTTCCTGGGCCTGACCCAGGCGGCGGGAGGCGAGTTGCCGCAGGGGCCGCGCTATCCTTCAGACCTCGCGCTGGGGCCGGGGCAGAAATATCTCTTTACGGCCAACAGCGCCAGCGGCTCCATCTCCATGGTCAGAATCGCCTCCGGCAAGGTTCTGCATGAGCTCCGTCTCGGAAGCGCCGCAAGGCCCTCACAAATCACCGCCTTCCTGCACAATCGTGCGCAAAGAGTCGCGGTGAGCGACAGGGATGCGGGAAAGGTCTACATTCTTTCAATTACCGACTCAGCGCCTCCCCGGCTTGAGCTCTTGCGGACCTTGCCGGCCCCAGGAGGCCCCGAGGGGCTGCAGTATGTGCAGAGCTCCAGTGCTCTTGTAGTCGCCTGCAGCAAATCCAACAGGGTCTTACTGTTCAACCCTGACGCCGAAAAACCCCTGGCCTCCATCGAAACAGTTGAAGGCCCGCGGCGACTTCTCTCGCTTGAAGAATCTTCTCCAGGACAGGTAGCCGTCACGGGCCGAGACTCGGTCGGCTTGCTCGACCTGGGAAAAAACATGCAGGCCGGGAAGGTCGCTCCCGCAAAAGGCCGCGCCCTGAATATCCAGGGGCTTGCGTTCAGCAGGGGAAACATCCTTTTAAGTCACCAGGTCCAGCCAACAGAGGTTGCTGTCGACCCCCAGATGATCGTCTGGGGGCTCATACTCGCGAATCGGGTAACAAGCATTCCCGTCTCGACAATCGCTGTCCGCGATGACAAAAGAAAGGAAGGCGGGGGCGTCCCTGAGGAGAAGTATATTTATGGAGTCGGCTATCAAGGCGGCGACCCCCGGCATCGAATTGTTCCTCTGGACCAGCGCCAGCGGGCCAATGGAGACCCCGGCAAGCCCGCTCTCGTCCCGCGCCCGCAAGCCGCCGGAGATCTCCTTCTACTCCCGAGCGGTGGGACCAACCGGTTGGTCTTCGTCGACACAGACGAGGCCTACCTACCCGGCACTGAGCCCCTCTCTCGGCAGGAGGCGCTGCCCTCCATCAAGGTTGGGGATCGACCGGTTGCCGTTGCCTGCGCTGCCGATGGCCGTCGAGCCTACGTACTTTGCAGCCTTGAAGATTCCATCTGGGAAATCGACCTCGTCACCAGGAAGGCTCAAAGGACAATACTCCTCGGGCCTACCCCGAAGCCCACCGAGGTGCATCTCGGGGCAAAGATTTTCTTTAATTCAAAACGATCCAATGGCGGCTGGTATAGCTGTAACAGCTGTCATCCGGAGGGCGAAACAAGAGGGCACAATTTTGACACCCACGCCGATGGAGATGGTCTCGCGAAAAAAGCGCCCGACCTTCATGGTTCAAGCCGGACTCCGCCCTGGGCCTGGAATGGGAAATTCAAAACCCTCCAGGGGCAGGTCTCAGCATCTCTCCACTCAACGATGGCTGTAAATCAGGAGCCCGCCCCGAAAGACGTTGCCCGGGTCATAGCCTTCCTGGAATCACTGTTGCCCCGCCCAACAACTCACACGCTGGATAGCCTCGGGGGTGACCCGCAAAAAGGTGCGGCTCTTTTCCAGAAGGCCGCCTGCGCAACCTGCCACAAGCCCCCGTTCTACACGGTTCCAGACCTTAAAGATGTTGGTGTTTTCGACGAATATGACGGCTACCGCGACTACAATCCCCCCTCACTTTTAGGCGCAGGCCGCCGAAGCCGGTTCCTCCACGATGGGAGAGCTACGAGCCTTCGAAGCATCTTCACTCTTCACGACAAAGAAAACAAGCACGGCAAGGCGCATACGCTAACCCAGGATGAGCTGAGTGACCTTGTGGCATTCCTCAGAACCCTTTAACAGCCCACTTCTCCGGTTCGAATGGAAACCTCCACACGGCTGCTGGGCGCTCAGAAGCGCCACATTATCGCCTCCAGCGAGGGCATCGCGTGTAAATGATGCTTCATG
>CAJWMA010000459.1 GCA_913042995.1 uncultured bacterium
GGTGTCCTCGAGAAGCCCTCGCTTTTGCAGGTCGGTCAGGAGCGCTGAGATCGGCTTGTCGATCTCTGGGCAATGTATGTTCAGGTTCTCCTCGACTCCATGATGCGCGTCCCAGTTCTGCTGCTGGTGACCGCCGCCATGGTAGATCTGTACGAACCGAACGCCTCGTTCGACCAGGCGCCGGGCGACCAGGCATTGCCTGGCGAAGGGCGCCGGGCCAACAGAGAGCTTGTGTGAAGGCTTCGGGTCGTAGACCCCGTAAAGCTCACGCGTCTTGTAGGTTTCCTGCTCCAGGTTGAGAGCTTCCGGGGCCGTGGTCTGCAGCTGGAAGGCCAGCTCGTAGCTCGCGATGCGCGCCTGCAGCTCGGAATAGCCCGGGCGCCCGGCGAGATGCCTCGCATTGAGAGCGTTGATCGTCGAGATCCGGTCCCGCTGGATCGCGGGCGCCACCTCGGAGTTGGGACTCAGGTTGAGGATCGGATCGCCCCCGGAACGAAACAGGGTGCCCTGGTAGGCCGCCGGCATATAGCCGCTGCCCCAGTTTGGAGCGCCCGATACCGGGCCGCCCCTTGGATCGAGCATTGTCACGTAGGCCGGCAGGTTCTGGTTCACCGTTCCCAGTCCATAGGCAAGCCAGGAACCGAGCGAAGGATGCCCCTGGATCACCTGTCCGCAGTTCATCTGCAGGAGAGCGGAGCCGTGGGCGAAGGAGTCCATATAGAGAGATTTGACGACAGCCATCTTGTCCATGTGACCGGCTATTCTCGGGAGAGCATCCGAGCACCAGAGTCCCGACTCGCCCCGCCGCTTGAACTCGCGCCTCGAGCCCAGCAGCTTCTGTTTCTGAACGCTCCTTCGGCGAATCTCGACATCGACCGTCTTGCCATCGTTCTTCTGCAGGTAGGGCTTGTGGTCAAAGAGATCCATCTGCGACGGACCTCCATACATGAAGAGGAAGATGCAGCGCTTGGCCTTGGGGACAAAATGCGGATCCTTGGGAGCCAGGAGGTTCAACTCACTCTTGCCGGCGCCCTCGGCATGAACGTGCTTTTTAAAGAATCCATCCCGCTCGAGCATCGCCGCCATGGCGATACCGGTAAATCCAGCGCCGGCCTCCCAGAGAAACTCGCGCCGGGTTCGACCGCAGAACTGGCTCCCTGGCGAGGAAGCTCCCCTGGCTGTTGCTCTGTCCGGTCTGGATTCCATTTCAGCTCGCTCCGCAGAAGAATGTCTTAATCAATATAAACGAACTCGTTCAGATTTAGCAGCACGAGGCAGAAAGAATGGAGTGCCTGCCGCATCCCGCGCTCGATGTTGGCGCCGGGGCCGCTCCCCGCCGCGGCGATCCATTTCTTTCCGGAAATCTCGGCGGTGGTCGTCTTTCCAGCCGTCCTGACCACCAGGGAGCTCAATCCGACCGGGGCCTCCCGAGAGCTCAGGCCCACCCGGTCGCCAGCGTCAGCGGGCTTTTCAACAGTGGCCCGCAGTGATGGATCCCCCTCTTCCGGGGAGCCCTGAACTGCCCAGGCGCTGACCTCTGGTCCAGCGAGAACGATCCGGACCCGGTACCAGGTTCCTGCATCCAGCTCCAAGGGGGCTGACTTCACCACCACAGGCTCCTTCTCCTTACCATGACGGCGAAGCTCGATGCGGTCTTCGCGCGGATCGAGCAGCAGCTCGAGACCCGAATAGAGATCTCCCTTATTCCCTCCGCGGAAATAAATCGAGGCTCCCTCTGAGTTGGACTGCATGGACAGCTCCGCGGACAGCTCACCATCCGCCAACCGAAGCGTCTTGTGCAAGGCGTAGGGGCGTCTCTGCGGGTCGACCCAGTCGATGTTGTCTCCCGCATCGTACCAGCGCCCGCGAAAGTACTCCCAGCCTTCCCGGGGACCCTCCAGAAAGTTCGAGGGCTGCTGGGTGCCCTTGAAGCCCCGCTCTATGGCATCGGGAACTCCCGGCCTGAAGGTAGAACGCACGCGGCGAGCGGCGAAGGCCTTCGCCTGGCGCCTGATAAAGGCGAGGCTCTTCTCTACCTCAGCCTCATCCGCGTCCCTCAACAGGATCAGCCGGTAAGCCCTCC
>CAJWMA010000460.1 GCA_913042995.1 uncultured bacterium
GGGATCGATATTCAGATCCGGTCGAAAGGTCCCGGACAATCCTTTTTGAGGTCGGGAGGATGTGTGATGGATTCGTGGTTCCTGGAGGCCGAAGAAACAGCCGTGAAGGCGTTCGGGGGGAGATTAAATAAAAAAAAATCCGGCCGGGAAGTTTTCCCGGGCTGGTTTGGCTGGTTGATAAGAGGCTTTTGAGATGTAAGGAGTTTCCTGACGCTGTCGGCCTCTGCGTAAATCTACTGTGGCAATGACTTAGCTCCATGATGGCAGCCCGGGCTGTTCTGCGGCGGAGGTTGGTAGCTCGGTCGGCCCCGGGAGGCGACTGTCGGTTGCAGGATAGATTAATTTTCAAAGTTGGTTCTGAAGTATAGCCATAGAGCGGGGCTTTCGATTAAAATGCTTTTGTCGCTTCAGTCCTTCGGGTCTGCTTCGGGTTGTCGCGGCGGATTAAAATAAAGTTTTCTCAGCGCGAGGTCGGTCCAACTTCCGCTGGGTATTTGAAACTGGTGGACGAGGTCGTGGCTCAGCCGCGCCCTTGTCCTCTTTTTTTTGCCCACAGGTTCCTGGCTCAGCCTGTGGCTTCGAGGACCTCTTCAGCGAGGGCGAAGGAGGTTGTCATTCCGTTGCCGCCGTTGGCCAGGACGATCCGGGTGTCTACGGCCGGCTCGAGCACCACCTCGGTGAGCTCCGCGTGGACCGGGTAGGCCGCGCTCCACCGCCGGGCAATCTCGAGGTGAGGGGCATCGATCATGCCGCGCAGATGGGAGAGGATCTTCTCGTCAATTGCGGGGTCAGGGGTCTCCGGCGGCGCCCAGGCGGTGTGGTGGGAGTCGCCAATGATGAGCCCTGCTTCGTTGTCCTGGGCGGTAAGGACGGTGATGCCGAGACGCTCCAGGTCGTCATGCTCTTCAAGGACCCTCTTTTCCATCGCGGCGTGGGACGGGCAGTCCTTGAATGCCTGGTAGCGTCTGTAGGTGAGACTGTCGGTAACCATCGCGCCAAGCTTCCAGGGAGATGGCTGCGCCGACGTTTTCATCATTTGGAGACTGCAGCGGAGGGTTCCGCTTTCCCTGAAGGCTTCCGGGAAGAGCGTCTCGAAATCCTTTCCGCTGCAGATCAGAACCCTGTCGGCATGGAACCGGCCGCGCGTCGTTTCGATCAATGGGGACTCTACGTTGTTGACCTCGGTTTTAAAATGAAAGCTCGTGTCGAAGCGTTCCCTGAGGAAGGAGACCAGGCGGGCGAGAGCCTGCCGGGGTTGGATGAGGGTCTCCCGCCTGCTGTGCAGCGCCCCGAGGAGCCCCTCCTGCCGCACCCCGGGCGCCTTCTCCGCGACCTCCGCCGGTGAGAGCCATCGGCAGTCATGGCCGGCCTCTGTGGAGATCTTCAGGAACTCCTGGAGGGTACGCAGCTCATCCTCGCGCCGGGCGAGGAGCAGGGAGCCGCAGGGATCGTTCCATATTCCAGCATCGTCAAAGAGGTCACGCCAGAGCTCCATGCTTCGAAGAGCCCGGTTCAATACCTTTCCGGGGGGCTGTCCGATGGGCCACAGCATTCCGAAGTTGAGAACGGAGGCTCCGCGGGGTTCCTCGTCGCGTTCGAAGACAGCCGTTTTCAGGCCCCTTCGGCCGGCGATGAGGGCGTGGGCCAGGCCGACGATTCCCGCTCCGACAATCACCAGGTCGTAGTGTCTTTTTTGTTGCTCAGGCATTGTTAGGCTAACTCCCCGAGTAGCTTACAACTTTAGTAAGCAGGCGGGATGATGAGAAATGCTCAAAAAGTGGCACTCTGGCAAAGGCGACGGTAGGCTTCCTGCGCCGCCAACCGTCCAGGGGGTTCCTGCCTGAAGAAAGGAACCAGAATTGATCGATTCTTCCGATGTACGCAAGCCATGGATGGCTTCTCTGCTTTGCGCCGCCGCCCGGCAACCCCGGACCTTGCTGCTGACTTTTGGAGTTTTTGCCGCCTGCGCCGTCTTCATCGTTGGCCTGCTGCTGCCGGTGCCGGCAGTCATGGGACGGGCTTGCCTGCCAGGGGAGGAAGCTCCGGCCGGGGATTCCTCGAAGCCGGAG
>CAJWMA010000461.1 GCA_913042995.1 uncultured bacterium
GCGGAGGCGACGATGCCGGCGGAGGCGACGATGCCGGCGGAGGTGACGATGCCGGAGACGGCAAAGCCGAAGTAGCCGACGGAGGCGACGATGCCGGAGACGGCGATGAGAGCGAAGAAGGCTGATCCAGCCTCGACTCTCTGATTCATAAGATGTCAGGGGAAATTCCTCCGGCGCGATGGCCGTGCCGGGGGAATTTTCTTATTCCCGGGGCCGTCCGTAGACCTCGACCTGGTCGTCTTTGTAGAGGGGCTCACCCCAGAGCGTCCTGAGCGCTTCGCCGCATTCCTCGAGCTTGGAGTGGAGGTTTCCCTTTGCCGGGTTGAAGTTGAGCTTTTCGGCAAGCCCGCTGGCGGAATCGCGTTTCGCTTTCAGCTCTTCGTAGCTGCGGTTTGTGTGCAGCACCACCACTCCGATTCCAATGGATTCGTCCGAGAAGAGCGCATTGAGTCCTTCCAGGGCGGGTACCGGCTCCTCGGGGTAGGTTCTGCTGTGTTCGGCCTCGAAGATACTTCTGAGGAACGGATGACGTTCGAGCAAACCCTTGACGTGCGGCGGGGTAACCGAGACATAGCCGCCGGTGATGGGGCGGCCGTGGAGGGTCTGGAGATACATGTCCTCGGCGGCCCGCGCCCGGTAGCCGCCCGGGATATTCAGGAGGGCGCCTTCGGGAGCCTTCGCCGTCTCCTGGATCCAGTCAGGCTTTGGCAGCTCCCGCAGCGGATAGGGAACCCAGAGGAAATCAAGGATCACGGCGGCGATGAATATTCCGAGGAGGCGTTTAGGATGGGTCGAGTCCCTCAGCCAGAGACAGGCTCCCGCTCCTGCCAGGACAGAGATGCCCAGCATGGCGGGCACCAGGAAGCGGTTGGCGACCCGCAGCGAGCTGAAGACCGGTAGCTCTCGAAACAGGGCGAAGGGCAGGGGCAGGCCGGTGTCGGCTTTGAGGAAGCGCAACTCCGCGCCGAGTCCCAGCAGGAGAAAAAAGAGAGCGAAGAAAGACCAGAAACGCAGGGAGAGCCGGGGTGAGTCGTTCCTGAAGCTGTCAAAAGAATCCCGCCGTTTGAAACGGAAGAAGAGAGTCGACATTGCCAGCAGCATTGTCGCCAGTCCCAGGTAGGCGGTGAAGCCGACCGAGCTGTAGCTCCTGTATTGATCGTGAATTCCGGAAACCAGGGAACCGAAGAGGGGGTGCTGCGCAGAGGGAATCGCAAGGAAGGCGAGGTCGAGGGGCTTGTTCACCTGCGGTTTGGCGGGCGATCCGGTGCCTGAGACGAGCTCGCTGAGCATGTCCCAGGCAAAGGGCAGGCAGGTGAGGATGGCCACGAGAGCGGCGATGCCCGCGCCAGTGATGATCAGCTTGCGCTCGCTCGGGCGCTTGCGCAGCTCGTTGAGAAAGAGCGCGAGAGCTCCGGGCAGGAGCAACAGTCCGTTGTGCCAGGCAAAGAGACAGTTGAGCGCGAAGAAGAGGCCGCAGTAGCTCCAGGAGCGGCTGGAGGGTTCACGGATGGCGCGGACCATCCAGAGCAGGAACAGCGGCATAGCTCCGTAGCTTGCGAGGTTCAGGTGCTCGAGGCTCTGCTCGAAATGCTGGGGAAAGAAGGCGAAGACTGTCCCCGCGAGAAACGCTCCGCGCCAGTCACCCAGCAGCTCCTTCGTCAGCAGGTAGGCGCCGAAGGCGGCGAGGATAAAACCGCAGAGGGTCGCGAAGGACAGGGCGGCGGCCTCCCCAAACACCAGCAGGAAGGGCAGGGCCAGCAGGGTATTGGCCGGCGAGTGGGTGTGAAAGGCGAGCGAGGTCTTTGTTCCCGAGAAGAGCAGCTCGGTTGAGTAGGGGGAGGCGCCTTGCTCAAACAGCGATGTCTTCCACAGCCAGAGATTCCAGTAGTTCTGGAAGAGATCGTTGTTGCCGCCGGGGATGTGGCTGGTGAGATTCGCGGCGAGCGGCCAGGTGAGCGCGATGGCGAGCAGGGCGTAGACCGCGAGGATCATCAGCGAGCGGGGCTCTTTCAGTTTCTCCTCAGGATTCATTTCGCGTCGCTCGTCTT
>CAJWMA010000462.1 GCA_913042995.1 uncultured bacterium
ATTCCATCACCGAAGACGCGCTGCCAGACCCGGTTGACCAGTACTCTTGAAACCAGCGGATGGTCGCGGGAGGTCAGCCAGCGCGCGAGCCCAAGTCGGTTTCGGGGCGCCTTTTCAGGGAAGGCTCCCATGACCGAGAGGGTGTCGGGCTGCAGCGGCTCGCCAACAGGCTGGTTGTATTCTCCTCTATGCAGCATCCTGGTAACCCGGGGTTTGCCGAGATCCTTCGCCACGAGGGTCGTGGTGAAACTTCCCGAGGACTTCCCCATGGCATCGGCTATTTTCTTTGCCTCGTCTTTTTCCGGGGCTGCCCCGGCGCTCGCCAGCAGCAGGAGACGATCCTTCAGCGAGCCGTTCTTCCATTTGTTGGCATCCTTCGCATCGAGTGCCGCGGCGGTCTCCTTCTTGAGCCCGGCCAGGAGCTTTTCCCCAGCGGCGTTCAGGCTGTTCCATACGATCCAGGCTTGCTGGCTCGCCGGCGCCTTGATGACCGGCGCGTAGGTATAGGAGTTCCCATCCATGGATTTTTCAGCGGTCGAGTTGAAGAAGGCCAGGAGCTGGTAGTACTCCTGCTGAGGGATCGGGTCATATTTGTGGGTGTGACACCTGGCGCAGGTAAGGGTCATGCCGAGCAGGACCGTGCCGAGGGTTTCGGTTCGATCGAAGTTGTTCTTGGCCTGGAATTCCAGCGGAATGGCGCCGCCCTCGGCGGTGGTGGGGTTCATGCGAACAAAGCCGGTGGCCACACGCTGCTGCAAGGTTGGATTGGGCAGGAGATCACCGGCGAGCTGCCAGGAGATGAACTTGTCCATACGCAGGTTGGAGTTGAAGGCGTAGACGACCCAGTCCCGGTAGGGGTAGATGCCGCGCTTGTTGTCCAAATGCAGGCCATGGGTATCGCCGTAGCGAACGGCATCAAGCCAGTACCGCGCCTGGTGCTCTCCATAGCGTGGGCTCGCCAGCAGCTGGTCTACCAGCTTCCCGTAGGCGCCGGCGCTCGAGTCGGCAAGGAACTGCTTGAGCAGCTCCGGTTCCGGAGGCAGGCCGGTCAGGACCAGGGCCGCGCGGCGGGCGAGTGTGGCCCGATCGGTTTCCGGAGCGAATCCAAGCTTCTTTGACTGCAGGCGGGCGAGGATGAAGGCGTCGAGCTCGTTTCCCGCGGCCGGCTTTTTTGCCGCGGGCTTTTCTTTTCGGGGAGGAATGAATGCCCAGTGCCTGGCGTATTTGCCCCCCTGGCGCGCCCAGCGGCTGATGATGCTTCTCTCCTGTTCTGTGAGCTGCTTTTCAGCCTTCTTCGGAGGCATTGGCTTCCTGGCGGAGTGAAGTCGGACCAGGATCTCGCTCTTGGCGGGATTTTTGGGGTTGATCGCCTGGTAGTCCCCGAGATCCTTCGTTGCTCCGGCGTAGGAATCGAGGCGCAGGAGATCCTTTTTCCTCGAGTCGGGGCCGTGACAGACGAAGCATTTATTGGAGAGGATCGGAAGAACTTCGCGGGCGAAGTCTACCGGCGCGCCGACTTTCTCTTCGGCAAAGAGTGATCCCTGGCTGGAGCATGTAAGCAGGACGATGGTGGTCAACAAGGATGTCATTTTCATGCGTATTACCTTACTTCAAGCAGGGCGGGGCCTCGATGGTTTTCAGGGACAGTCTATTTGGGTAATTCTCCGTCACCCGTAGCTTCTCCCTTCAGCACCCAGGCGAGGTTGAATCGCGCCACTGTCGAGCCGCCCTTGGGGCCGCCTTCGAAGTGGAGGTAGGCCCAGCCCTCGGATTTCGTCCCGGGGCGTCCGGAGGTGAGCGCCGAGTAGCCGTGGCTGCCGGCGAAGAGCAGTCGCTTGACCGGCCAGGTCTTGCCGCCGTCGAGGCTCGCCCAGATCGTGCCGAGCTTGCGGCCACCCGGGCTGTCGCAGTTGGAATAGAGCAGGATGTCACGGCCCTTGACGGCCAGGCGGGTCAGGCCTCCCATGCAGCCGTAGTTCGTATTCTGCGGCCCATCGGGAAGCACCTCGCAGATCTGGAGGTTTTTCCAGGTCTTGCCGCC
>CAJWMA010000463.1 GCA_913042995.1 uncultured bacterium
AGCTCTTTCCGATGCGCGCCTTCCATTTTTCCTCACCCGTGGAGGCTTCCCAGCAGTAGCCGATTCCCCGGTCGGTTACCGTATAGAGGTGTCCCTCGAAGGTCAGCATGCAGGGGACATAGGTCCGAATCGGTTTTTTCCAGACCACCTTTTCAGGGGTCCTGGCGTTCACGCAAACGGTCAGGTTTTTGGGATACCCCCCACTGGCGAAGACGAGATCTCCTGAGGCGACAACTGTACCAACGCATTCTGTCGTGGTGGTCTTCGATGCCCAGAGCTCCTTTCCAGTCCCTGGGTCGTAGCTTGCGAAGAGATTGCAGCCTGATATGACCAGCTGTTTGCGTCCCGCGACGGTCAGGATCGCGGGAGCCACGTAGGATGGATCCGGCGGTCTCATTGTTTTCCATCTCAGGTCGCCTGTCTTCCTGTCAAGGGCGGCGAGGTAGCCTCCTTTTTTGTGGTCCGCTGAAATAACCAGCGTGGAGCCGTAGATTACAGGGGAGGCCGAGTAGCCGTGATGGGAGACAAAGCCGCCCACGGTTTTTTTCCAGATCTCTTTTCCTTCCAGGTCGAGCGCGCTGACGATGAGCTTGCCCTTATGGGAGAAGACCAGGTAGACCTTTTCTCCATCACAGGCAGGCGAGGAGTTGGCCCAGCTGCGTCCGGCCATGCTTGGAGAGTCCCAGCCTCCTTCGTAGAGCTTGCGGCTCCAGAGCAGCTTCCCATCCTCGCGCGAATAACAGAGAGCGAACTGTTCCTTCTTTTTCTCGTCCGCTGTCGTCAGGAAGATCCGCTTGCCGACGACGGCCGGGGAGGAATGCCCCCTGCCGGGAACCGGGGATTTCCAGATGATGTTGGAGGTTTCGCTCCATTCGAGTGGGGGATTGGAGCAGGCGGCGATGCCATTTCCATTCGGTCCCCGCCAGTAGGGCCAGTCCTGGTCCGCCGGGGCTGGCCGTGGAAAGATGAGCAGCCAGGACAGGGCCAGCAAGGCGGTGGCTTTAGCTGATAGAGATCCAATCTTTGGCTGAGTCATCCGGGATTGTCCATTGCAGTGGCAGGTCGCGTTTCGGTTGCAGCCTGGGGCGGTTTCGCTCCAGTTATTCTCGCACAGTGGGAGCCTCGGTAGAACATTGACTTCAGGCTTCTGTGCGAACAAGCTTGGTGTCGTCTAAGGACTCTCCACTCAGCGCCCCCAGGTTGAACTGAATGAAAACACAGAAGAAGCTCTTGTTGCCTGTGATCGCCCTGGCTTGCCTCGGTCTCTGTGGCTGCATCGCCGCGACCCGAGAGTCTGTCAGCCCGGATCCGCCCGGGACGCGGGTCTGGGCCGCCGGGTCGACCGAAAAGATCCAACGCGTCAATAGATCGGAGCTTCCCCACTCTGGAGTCTGGGACGAGATGGCGAGGAGGGTTCATCTCGAGGGAGTTCGCGGGGAGCATGTTCCTTTCCAGGTGGTGGTGACGGCTGACCGGATTGATCTGAAAAAAGTCACAGTTGAGGTGTCAGAGCTGCGATGTGCCGAGGCCCGGATCCCGGCCGATAGTGTCAAGATCTACCTCGAGTACCTGAGCAAGGTATATGCTCCCTCAGGAAAGAACGGCCAGGAGGGCTATTGGCCGGACGCGCTCGTTCCTTTGACCAGGCCTTTTGACATCCGGTCATCCCGCAGGGATCGGGGGCCGGTCCTTCGACATCAGCCCCTCTGGGTTGACGTGGTTGTTCCCGAGGGGCAGCGCCCTGGAGTTTATGAGGGCAGCTTGACTGTCAAGGCTGACGGGAAAGAGCTCGGTACGCTGGCGCTCGAACTCAAGGTCTGGGATGTGACCCTGGGGAAGGAGCGTCATTTCCCCGTACAGTTCGGCTTCTTCTATGGCCGTGAGATTGCCCGGATCCATGGGGTCGAGCAGGGTAGCGATGAGTACAGGGAGCTCTTTTTTGAATATCTCGGTTACATGCTCGATCACAGGGTCGACCCGGCCTTCATCTCGATCGGGCTTGCAGGCGGGGTTAAAGACGGGAAATACG
>CAJWMA010000464.1 GCA_913042995.1 uncultured bacterium
CTGCCCCGCAGCAAGCGCTTCCTCTATTCCAGCGGAATCCACTGCCCCCTCATCGTTCGGATTCCTGAAAAATGGAAAAACTTCTGGCCGGCGGAAAAGCCGGGAATGACGGTCGCCCGCATCGTGAGCTTTGTCGACATGCCCAAGACCTTCCTCAGCCTCGCCGGCGCCAGGGTCCCAAAGAACTACCAGGGCAGGATCTTTCTCGGCGACGGAATCGAGGAGGCCCCGAAATACCATCTGAGCTTCCGGGAGCGGGCCGACGAATGCGCCGACACGGTCCGCGGAATGCGGGACCATCGTTACGCCTACATCAGGAACTACATGCCCTGGGTCCCGAACGGACAACGTCTCAATTACATGTGGAAAATGGCCGGAACAGGAGCCTGGGAGAAGCACTACCAGGCGGGCAAGTGCAACGAAGTGACCGGCCGCTTTTTCAGGCCGCGCCCCTCAGAGGAGTTCTACGACACGGTGAAGGACTTCGACAACATCAACAACCTGGCAGGCGACCCCGCGCACAAGGCCAAGATCGAGGAGCTGAAGCAGGCCATGCGCAAGAAGCAGTTGGAGCTGTTCGATTCGGGGCTCCTGCCTGAAAACATGCGCCTGCGCCGCGCAGAGGACAACGGCATGACGATCTATGAAATGGTCAGAGATCCCAAGCTGTACCCCCTCGAGAAGTACCTCGACTTCTCAGATCTCGCCCTGTCGCGGAACCCGGCCAATCTCGACCGGCTTACCAAGGCCATGAAGGATCCGGATGAAGGTATTCGCTACTGGGCCACCTGCGGACTTTTTCTTCTCGAAGACAAGGCCAAGCCCGCGCTCAAGACCCTGGAGAAGGCACTCGCTGATGAATGCACCGAGGTGCAGATGATGGCAGCCTGGGCTATGCACCGGCTTGGTTTTGAATCAAAAGCGGAGACGACTCTTGCCGCGGTGAAAAAAGTAGCCCGGAAGGACAAGCCCATATTTGAAACCATACTCCGCCTGATGAACGCCATCCATCCGACAAAGGACGCGAAATGAAAAGACTACTCGCCTTCGGCATCCTGTTCATCTCTCCGCTCCTTTCGGCGGCAGAGAAACCGAACGTTGTACTCATTTACATCGACGACCTGGGATACGGAGACCTCGGCGTCTACGGAAGCAAGGATATCCCGACCCCCAACATCGACCGACTGGCAGCTGAAGGCGTCCAGTGCAAGGCTTCCTACATCACCAACCCACCCTGCTGCCCGAGCCGCTGCAGCCTGGTGATGGGCCAGTACGCCCAGCGGTTCGGAAAATACGGCATGTCCCGCGGGCTGCCGATTCCGGAGGATCGCCCTAACCTGGCCCGGTTCCTCAGTGGTCACGGCTATGCGACCGGCCACATCGGCAAATGGGACATCGGCACGAAGAAGCAGGGACCCCTGAATATCGGGTTCACCAGCGTCGCCAGGAACCCGCCCAGGAAAAAGTACAGCAAGAAAGAGCTGGCCGACCTGCCGGTCTCATTGCGCAAACAGCTTGCCAAGAAGGGCGGCAAATCAAAATATTACTGCGTCGATGAAGAGGGCAAGACCACCTGGCTCACCGACTACGATGGCGATTCGATGGTCGATTTCGTCGGCCGCAACAAGAGCAGGCCCTTCTTTCTCTACTGGTCACCGGAAGCTGTCCACTCCTTCAACACCGAAGCCCCAGAGCGCCTGACTAAAAGAACCCGGGCCCGGGGCAAGCGACGGAAGCTGGCCGGCGCGATCGTCTCCGTCGATGACCAGGTCGGCAAGCTCCTGCAGGCCCTGGAGAAACACAAGCTGCGCCGCAACACCCTGGTCATCTTCTCAAGCGACAATGGAGCCAACAGCGGCGAGGGCGGCAGCTCGACTCCCTACACCGGAGGCAAGGGACAGGGGACCCAGAAGGAGGGTTGGGTTCGCGTGCCGACGATCCTCTCCATGCCCGGCGCTCTGCCCGAGGGAAAACAGTACGACGGCCTGGTGGCGAATTTCGACTTCTACTCCACGATCGC